>NZ_RCOE01000270.1:0-2934 GCF_004321495.1 Pseudomonas sp. Sample_10 | reverse complement strand
GTCGACTACGCCACCGACCGCATGGGTGGCCAGCTGACCATCAAGGCGCCAAACGCCAAAGTACCGATGGTCAATGCCGACAGCCCGATCAACGAGCGTATCAATTACTACCTGCAAACCGAGATCAACCCGGGGCTGGCCAGCCACGGCGGCCAGGTCAGCCTGATCGATGTGGTCGAGGACGGCATCGCCGTTCTGCAGTTTGGCGGCGGTTGCCAGGGCTGCGGCCAGGCAGACGTGACCCTGAAGGAAGGTATCGAGCGCACCTTGCTCGAGCGCATCCCGGAGCTCAAGGGCGTCCGTGACGTGACCGACCACACGCAGAAAGAAAACGCCTACTACTAAGGTGTTCGCTGCGACATGAAAAACACTGTGGCGAGGGAGCTTGCTCCCGCTCGACTGCGAAGCAGTCGCCTGTCAGCCGATGCATTTCCCGTGATGAGTGCAATGGCTGATGGAGGGACCGCTTAGCGGTCCAGCGGGAGCAAGCTCCCTCGCCACAAGTGTTTCAGGGCCTGTACAAATGCGCATGCCCGGCGCGATACAGCGACGACTCGCTGAACTGGTCACTGCCCAGCACGCGCCCCACCAGAATCAACGCCGTACGACGAAACCCTTTGGCGGCAACCTTTTCGGCAATGTCCTCAAGCGTTCCGAGCACCCAATCCTGATCCGGCCAGGTCGCCCGATGAACCACCGCAATCGGGCAATCTGCGCCGTAATGCGGCACAAGCTCTTCGACAATCTTCGTCAGGTGATTAACCCCCAAATGAATTGCCATGGTCGCCCCGTGCTGCGCCAGGCTGGAGAACTCTTCGCCCGCCGGCATCGCGGTTTTGTCGGCATAGCGGGTCAGGATCACGCTCTGTGACACGTCCGGCAACGTCAGTTCCGCCCCAAGCAGCGCGGCACAGGCGGCGGTCGCGGTGACGCCGGGGATGATCTCGAAAGGAATGCCGAGTTCGCGCAAGTGGCGAATCTGCTCGCCGATGGCACCATACAGACTCGGATCGCCCGAGTGCACCCGCGCCACATCCTGGTTGTTGGCGTGGGCGCGCTTGATCAGCTCGATGATCTGTTCCAGATGCAGTTCGGCGCTGTTGACCAGCGTCTCGGCGTGATGGCCTTCAAGAACAGCAGCGGGTACCAATGAGCCGGCATAAATGATCACCGGACAGCTGCGAATCAGGCGCTGGCCTTTGACGGTAATCAGTTCCGGGTCGCCGGGACCTGCGCCAATGAAATAGACGGTCATCGTCGGTTCCTGTGGAAAAAAGGGGCTGGGCAAGGCTTCAAATGAAGATTGCTCATGATCGATTGCGCGGATTATCGGGGATTTTACGCAGCGCAGGCCAATGCCAGAGTGGCCTGGGCATATTTTTGTCGCCGGATCAGCAGTTTTGCCGGTGCATGGCCCAGTTGTTCGGCCAAGGCCAGGGCGGCACTTTCCGCCACGCCGTAGCAACCGGTGCGCTCGAAGGCGATCTGTGAATGGTGACTGAGGTGTGGCTGATAACCAGCCAGTTGTTCGCTACTGAAAAACATCAACGGCAATGCCAGTTGCGTGGCCAATTCGATCAGAGCCGGTTCGTCGCGCTTCAAGTCGATGCTGGCCAGGGCCTTGATGTCATGAAGCTCGATCCGGTGTGCTTGCAGCGCCTGATCGAGCAGTGCGCGCAACGTGCTCACCGGGCAGCCCCGTTGGCAGCCCAGGCCGACCACCAGGGTCGGCACTGTGCTGACTTCAGTCATGCGCGGTATTGGCCATCGTTTTTGCGGCGGAACAACCAGGCGCTGATCAGGCCCAGGGCCAGCCAGAACGCCACGTTGGTCAGCTGCGAAGCGATTTTGAAACGGGTCTCCAGTGCTTCGGGTGCCAGCATCGAATGCACTTCCGGTTGCGGCGCGCCGATCACGTGGGGAACCGCAAGGATCGCCGCGCCGAGGACTTTCATCAGCCAGTGACGGCTGAACACGATCAGGGCGATACCCACCGCGGTGGAGGCCGCGGTGCCAATCCACCAGAACTGCCGTTGCGCCAGATCGGCGGCAGCGGTGCCCGGCAATTCAGGCGGCAGGCCCAGGGTTGGCGCCAGCACGAAGGTTGCGTAGCCCGCCAGGCCCCAGAGCAGGCCCTGGGAGGTTTTGGTCGGTGCGCGCAAGGTGTAGAGCCCGGCGAGCATCAGGGCGAAGCCGACGGCTACCACCAGATTGCCGCCAGTGGTCGAAAGCACACGCTGCCAACCGTCTTGCGGTTCCCAGGCTTCGCCATCGTGGGTGTGCGCGGCAACGGCGCCTTCGGAGTGGGTGTGTTCG
Source organism: Pseudomonas sp. Sample_10 (assembly GCF_004321495.1). Classification (NCBI taxonomy): domain Bacteria; kingdom Pseudomonadati; phylum Pseudomonadota; class Gammaproteobacteria; order Pseudomonadales; family Pseudomonadaceae; genus Pseudomonas; species Pseudomonas sp. Sample_10. Next base: position 618 of record NZ_RCOE01000270.1, on the reverse strand, counting down.
TGGGCTTCAACAGCGGCGGGTTCGGATTTCTCGTAGGTCTCGGCCTGCAGGATCAGCGGTGAGACCCAGAAGCTTTGCAGCAGAGTGAGCAGCAGGGCGGCGAGCAGCCCGCTGAAACCTGCGGTTTGCGCAATACGCTTGATCATGTCTGAAGGTCTCAATGGCACGGGAACGCGGCGCTGTGACGGGTATCGTGCGCGGCGTTGTGCACGGCTTCGATGTGCGAGAAACCGGCGAAGTACACCAGGCATGCGCCGAGAATCGACGCGCAGACAGCGGCGGTCAGACGTTGAGTCAGGGTAGTGGTGGCGCTTGCAGTGTTGCTATGAGCGGTGCTGCTGGTGATCGACATGGCGTTTCCCTCTGGTCTGTCAGCGGGGAATCAGAAGCGCATGCAGAAAGCCCGCACGAACGGGCGCGCAGAGCTTCGAACAGCGCCCGCCCACCGCGGGTTTGTCATTCAGTGATGGTGTATTCACCTTGTGTTGCGGGCCGGTCTCCGGGCTCACGAGGGGCGCAGGCCTGAGCCTGTTCCTGCAAGCATCACCTTCCCATGCCTCATCGGCACAGTGGATCTGACGCTTCGCTCGCTTACCGTTGCGGGGGCAGCACCGGACT
>NZ_RCOE01000258.1:0-20082 GCF_004321495.1 Pseudomonas sp. Sample_10 | reverse complement strand
ACCTCTCTCTTTGGACTCAGGGTCAACATACAAGGAGCGAGCCTGCTCGCGATGGACTTCAACGATGACGCGGGCTGTCTGAATAAACGCGGCGCCCTTGAGTCCATCGCGAGCAGGCTCGCTCCTACAGTCGTTCGGTGTCGTTCACAAAATCCTCTGCCGCCACGGATCACTGTAGGAGCCAGCCTGCTGGCGATGGCGTCCCTGAATCCTTAGTAGTCCTCCCCGCGTTCGGTAATGTCCTTCTCGACCATGACCGCATCCGGATCCTGCCCCGCCGGAAACTTGCCTTTGAGATTCCAGGCAAAGGCGATGATCTCGGCAATCGTGCGATACAGCGCTTCCGGAATACTGTCGCCGAGCTCCATCCGCGCCAGCAGTCTCACCAGTTCAGCGTTTTCGTAGATCGGCACTTCATAGTCGCGGGCGATCCGCAGGATTTCTTCCGCCAGTTCTTCGTCGCCCTTGGCTGTGAGGGTAGGGGCGTGGCTGCCGTCGTATTTGAGGGCGATGGCCTGGCGTGGGGCGTTGGGATTGTTCATGCGTTTTCGTCGACCCAGCGTTGTTCGAGGCGGGTTTGTGGGCCTTGGGGCGGTTTGCCGTGGTGGCAATCGAGATCGCCGACGTTCAGGCCGCAATCGAGCATGCGCGCGCGCAATGTCGCCAGATTGCTTTCGATCAGGCTGGCGGTGTATGGCCGTTCGGCCCACAGCTGGCTGGACAGGCTGCCCTTGATCAACTGCGCCTGGACCTGAATCGGCCCCAGCGGCTCCATGTCGAAGGCCAGATCGACCCGCCACAGTTGTTGTTTCGGCTCGCGTTCGTCGCGGCGTTCCTGGGGTTGTTCGCTATCCGGTGCGTCTTCGCGCTGGAACTTGATCTGCAAGGGCACGATGTCCTGCAGATTGCGCATCGGCACTTCCAGCTGCCAGGTGCTCATCAGTCGTCCGTCGTTGGTCACTCCGGTTTGCTCCAGGCTCGATAACTGATGGCTTTGCAGGCGTGAAACCGCTGCCGCGGCGAGGCGCAGCAGGTGTTCGAGATCGTCTTCGCCGTCCGCGCTCTGCAACATCCGTTCGGGCAGTGGAAAACTGGTGGGCGACGGCTTGGCACTGACCTGGCCGAGCATGCCCAGCGCGTTGCGCACGAAACTCGGCATCGCCTGGGCCAGGGTGTTGGCGGCGATGATTGCACCGAGATTGGTACTGGCCGGCAGCCCCGGCGTCAGTTGCGCGATCAGCTTGAGCAAGTCGCCTTTCATGTCGGGTGCCAGTGCCGGGTTCTGGCCGGTCAGCAGTTTCGATTCGAGGAACGCACCGCTACCGGCGAGCGCCAGCGCAAGGCCTTTTGGTGTACTCAGTTGGTGAACGTCCGGCAGGCCGGCCAGCAGCTTGTCTACCGCAGCACGCACGTCACTGGAGGTCTGGTTCGAGGGCGGCAGGTTTTGCAGGAGCTTTAGCAAGCCATCCAGAGAACCCTGACGGCTGGTCTGGCTGACCAGTTGCTGGGTCACCGCCAACTGTTCCTGACGGCTGCTCAGCGGTACGAATTTCAGCGTGTGCGTGTCCTGCACCTGTGCGCTGAGCAAGGTGCCGATGCGCAAGGGTTGCGGGCTGTCGACGCTCAGCGTGCTGCCGCTCAATGCGGTGTTGAGCAGGCTGACCATCGAGCGAAACACCGTCGGTTGGCCGGGCACTTGAGGCAACACCTGGGAGGTCAGCACTTTGCCCTGCAACAGCGTACCGACCGGCAGTTGCGCGGTGTCGATGCGGGTGAGCGTGGCGACGCTGGAAGCAATGGCCTGTTGAACGGTGATCGCCAGATTGCCCGCCGACGGCTGGGTCACGGCCACGCTGGTGCCTTGGGCCAGCGGTTGATTACTGGTGGCCTGGACCGTGGTCTGGCGGCCGCTTTCGAGGGTGACCTTGAGCAACAGTTGAAACGTCTGGTCCGCCTGCTTGAGCGACAGCACTTCAGCCTTGGCGGTCTGGCCCGCCGTGATCAGACCTTCGATGGGCGTCAGCAGCTTGAGCAACTCGCCGCTTACTACCTGTGGGCGCGCAGATGTCGGGGTGATCTGCGGTAGCGGGAGGATGTTCATTTCGCCTGTCATACGCGGTCACAACCTTGGGAAAATGCACTCTTTAGAGTAGGAGCTGGCATGTATAATGCCGCGCAGTTGTATACAGAGTGCCGGAAACATTGCAATTATTTGATCCAGCTCGTTAGTTCGGGCCGCCATTACATTTATCCTGCATCTCTTTAACGGCCGCGCCAGAGCCGACTTGAACCGTATAAGGCCCGTGAACCCTTGACCAGTCCTGTCCTGCAAACCGTTGCCCTTGCCTGTGAGCGAGACCTTCGGCTGCTCTTCGAAAATCTCGATTTGCGACTGGCCAGTGGCGAAATGGTACAGATCAGCGGCCCCAACGGCAGTGGCAAGACCAGCCTGTTGCGTCTGTTATCGGGCCTGATGCAGCCGACGGCCGGTGAGGTTCTGCTCAACGGCCAGCCGTTGAACGAGCAACGCACCGAGCTGGCGCGCAATCTGTTGTGGATCGGCCATGCCGCCGGGATCAAGGACTTGCTGACGCCGGAAGAGAACCTGAGTTGGCTCTGTGCCCTGCATCAACCCGCTTCCCATGAAGCGATCCGGGACGCTTTGGCCGCAGTCGGGCTGCGCGGTTTCGAAGATGTGCCTTGTCACACATTGTCCGCCGGCCAGCAACGCCGCGTTGCCTTGGCGCGTTTGTATCTGGAAAGCCCGCCGCTGTGGATTCTCGACGAACCATTCACGGCCCTCGACAAGCAAGGCGTGGCGCAACTCGAAGAGCACCTGGCTGCGCACTGCGAACGCGGTGGGATGGTGGTGTTGACCACTCACCATACGTTGAGCCGCATGCCGGCCGGTTATCGCGACATCGATCTGGGGAAATGGGCCGTATGAGTGTTTTCGGCCTGTTGGTGGCCCGTGAGGCCCGTCTATTGTTCCGCCGTCCTGCTGAACTGGCCAACCCGTTGGTGTTCTTCGCGATTGTGGTTTCGCTGTTCCCGTTGGCGGTCGGTCCCGAGTCTCAATTGTTGCAAACCTTGTCTCCGGGGTTGGTCTGGGTGGCCGCGCTTTTATCGGTCCTGCTCTCGCTGGACGGGCTTTTCCGCAGTGATTTCGAAGACGGATCCCTAGAACAGTGGGTCCTTTCGCCGCACCCCCTGGCTCTTCTGGTTTTGGCCAAGGTGCTGGCACACTGGGCGTTTTCCGGCCTGGCACTGGTTTTGCTCGCACCCTTGCTGGCGTTGATGCTCGGTTTGCCTGCCGCCTGTCTGCCGGTGTTGCTGCTTTCGTTGTTGCTCGGTACACCGGTGCTGAGCCTGCTCGGAGCGGTGGGCGCAGCGCTGACGGTGGGTTTGAAGCGCGGCGGCCTGTTGCTGGCGTTGCTGATTCTGCCGTTGTACATCCCGGTGTTGATCCTTGGCAGTGGCGCCTTGCAGGCCGCCTTGCAAGGCATGCCGGCGACCGGTTATCTGCTGTGGCTGGGTAGCCTGACCGCCCTGGCGATAACCCTGACACCTTTTGCAATAGCTGCTGGCCTGAAGATCAGCGTCGGCGAATAATAACGAGGCCTGGTCATTTTTTGATCACTTCTTTTGAAGAAAGACAGGCCCTGGCTCTTCACAGTAAAGAGCAACCGTGACGGAAACACTATGAACTGGACGTGGTTTCACAAGCTCGGCTCGCCCAAATGGTTTTACGGCATCAGCGGCAAAATGCTGCCATGGCTGAGTGTCGCGGCGTTGCTGCTGATCGGCGTTGGCGTGGTCTGGGGCCTGGCGTTCGCCCCGCCGGACTACCAGCAGGGCAACAGCTTCCGCATCATTTATATCCACGTTCCGGCCGCCATGCTGGCGCAGTCCATCTACGTGATGCTGGCGGTGTGCGGCGTCGTCGGGCTGGTGTGGAAGATGAAACTGGCCGACGTCGCCCTGCAATGCGCAGCGCCCATCGGTGCCTGGATGACTGCCGTGGCGCTGGTCACCGGGGCGATCTGGGGCAAACCGACCTGGGGCTCGTGGTGGGTCTGGGATGCACGACTTACGTCGATGCTGATCCTGCTTTTCCTGTACTTCGGTCTCATTGCGCTGGGCAACGCCATCAGCAATCGTGACAGTGCGGCCAAGGCCTGCGCGGTGCTGGCGATTGTCGGCGTGATCAATATCCCGATCATCAAATACTCGGTGGAGTGGTGGAACACCCTGCACCAGGGCGCGACTTTCACCCTCACCGAAAAACCGGCGATGCCCGCCGAGATGTGGCTGCCATTGCTGCTGACGGCGCTGGGTTTCTACTGCTTCTTCGGCGCGGTATTGCTACTGCGCATGCGCCTTGAAGTGCTCAAGCGCGAAGCGCGGGCCAGTTGGGTGAAAGCCGAAGTGCAAAGCAGCCTGGAGGTCGCTCGATGAGTTTTGCGTCATTCGGCGATTTCCTCGCCATGGGCCATCACGGCCTGTATGTCTGGTCGGCCTATGGCATTTGCCTGGCAGTGCTGGCCCTCAACGTGGCGGCGCCGATCCTGGCCCGCAAGCGGTATCTGCAACAAGAGGCGCGTCGTCTGCGCCGGGAGAACGGCAAGTGAATCCCCTGCGTAAAAAGCGTCTGATCATCATTCTGGCGATTCTGGTCGGCGTCGGCGCTGCCGTCGGCCTGGCCCTGAGTGCCCTGCAGCAGAACATCAATCTGTTTTACACACCGACCCAGATCGCCAACGGCGAAGCCCCCCAAGACACGCGCATCCGCGCGGGCGGCATGGTCGAGACCGGTTCCTTGCAGCGCTCCGGCGACTCGCTGGATGTAAAGTTCGTCGTCACCGACTTCAACAAATCCGTGACCATCGCTTATCGCGGCATCCTCCCGGACCTGTTCCGCGAAGGGCAGGGCATCGTTGCCCTGGGCAAACTCAATGCCGATGGCGTAGTGGTGGCCGATGAAGTGCTGGCCAAGCACGATGAAAAGTACATGCCGCCGGAAGTGACCAAGGCGTTGAAAGACAGCGGTCAATCGGCTCCAACGCCCGCGAAGGAGGGTTGATCCATGACATCCGGCATCTTCATTCCCGAGCTTGGCCATTTGGCCATGATCCTGGCCCTGTGTTTCGCTCTGGTTCAAGCCGTGGTGCCGTTGATCGGTGCCTGGCGCGGTGACCGTTTCTGGATGAGCCTGGCCCAGCCAGCCGCGTGGGGGCAGTTCGCGTTCTTGCTGTTCGCCTTCGGTTGCTTGACCTACGCCTTCATGGTCGATGACTTCTCCGTGGCCTATGTGGCCAATAACTCCAACAGTGCGTTGCCGTGGTACTACAAGTTCAGCGCGGTGTGGGGCGCCCACGAAGGTTCATTGCTGTTGTGGGCCTTGATCCTCGGTGGCTGGACCTTTGCCGTCTCAGTGTTCTCCCGGCAGCTGCCGCAAGTCATGCTGGCCCGCGTTTTGGCGGTGATGGGCATGATCAGTACCGGTTTCCTGCTGTTCCTGATTCTCACGTCGAACCCGTTCAAGCGCATCCTGCCGCAAGTGCCCGGCGATGGCGCCGACCTTAACCCGTTGCTGCAAGACATCGGCCTGATCGTGCACCCGCCGATGCTGTACATGGGCTATGTCGGTTTCTCCGTGGCCTTCGCTTTCGCCATCGCCGCGTTGATGGGCGGGCGACTCGACGCGGCGTGGGCGCGTTGGTCGCGTCCATGGACCATTGTCGCCTGGGCTTTCCTCGGCATCGGCATCACCCTCGGTTCGTGGTGGGCTTACTACGAACTCGGCTGGGGCGGCTGGTGGTTCTGGGATCCGGTGGAAAACGCCTCGTTCATGCCCTGGCTGGTGGGCACGGCGCTGATTCACTCGCTGGCGGTCACCGAGAAACGCGGCGTGTTCAAGAGCTGGACCGTGCTGCTGGCGATTGCTGCGTTTTCGTTGAGCCTGTTGGGCACTTTCCTCGTGCGTTCCGGTGTGTTGACCTCGGTTCACGCCTTCGCCTCCGACCCGGAACGCGGCGTGTTCATCCTGATCTTCCTGCTGTTTGTGGTCGGCGGTTCGCTGACCCTGTTCGCCTTGCGCGCACCGGTGGTCAAGAGTCAGGTCGGTTTCAACCTGTGGTCCCGGGAAACCTTGCTGCTGGGTAACAACCTGGTGCTGGTGGTGGCGGCGTCGATGATCCTGCTCGGCACGCTGTACCCGTTGATTCTCGATGCCATGACCGGCGCCAAGCTGTCGGTCGGCCCGCCGTACTTCAACGCGCTGTTCATTCCATTGATGGCGTTGCTGATGCTGGTGATGGCGGTCGGCGTGATCGTGCGCTGGAAAGACACCCCGGTGAAATGGCTGGTCAGCATGCTGACCCCGGTGCTGCTCGGCAGTGCCGCGCTGGCGGTGGTGGCCGGCGTTGCCTACGGTGATTTCAACTGGGCAGTGCTGGCGACCTTCATGCTCGCCGCCTGGGTGTTGCTGGCCGGCGTGCGTGACATCTTCGACAAGACGCGCCACAAAGGCCTGATCAAAGGCCTGCCAACCCTGACCCGCAGCTATTGGGGCATGCAGGTGGCGCACCTGGGGATTGCCGTGTGTGCGCTGGGTGTGGTGTTGTCGAGCCAGAACAGTGCCGAACGCGACCTGCGCCTGGCGCCGGGTGAATCGATGGACCTGGGCGGTTACCAGTTCGTGTTCGAAGGCGCCAAGCACTTTGAAGGTCCGAACTTCACGTCCGACAAGGGCACCGTACGGGTGATCCGCGATGGCAAGGAAATCAGCGTGCTGCATCCGGAAAAACGCCTCTACACCGTGCAGAACTCGGTAATGACCGAAGCCGGGATCGACGCCGGTTTCACCCGTGACCTTTACGTCGCACTGGGCGAGCCGCTGGGCGATGGCGCCTGGGCGGTGCGCGTGCACGTCAAACCGTTCGTGCGCTGGATCTGGTTCGGTGGCTTGCTCACGGGCCTGGGCGGGTTGCTGGCGGCGCTGGATCGGCGTTATCGCGTCAAGGTCAAAAGCCGCGTGCGTGAAGCACTGGGCATATCGGGAGCCACTGCATGAAGCGTTGGTTAATGTTGTTGCCGCTGGCGATTTTTCTGCTGGTGGCGGTGTTCCTCTATCGCGGTCTGTACCTGGACCCGGCCGAGCTGCCTTCGGCCATGATCGGCAAGCCGTTCCCGGAGTTTTCCCTGCCAGCGGTGCAGGGCGATAAAACCCTGACCCGCGCCGACATTCTGGGCAAGCCGGCGCTGGTCAACGTCTGGGGCACCTGGTGCATTTCCTGCCGGGTCGAGCACCCGGTGCTGAACAAACTGGCCGAGAAGGGCGTGGTGATCTACGGCATCAACTACAAGGACGTCAACGCCGATGCCTTGAAGTGGCTGGCGGAATTCCACAACCCGTACCAACTGGACATCCGCGACGACGCCGGCACCCTGGGCCTGAACCTCGGTGTTTACGGCGCTCCGGAAACCTTCTTCATCGACGCCAAGGGCATCATCCGCGTCAAGTTCGTCGGCGTGATCGACGAGCAAGTCTGGCGTGAAAAACTGGCGGCCAAGTATCAGGCGCTGGTCGACGAGGCCAAGCCATGAAGCGCTGGATCGCCGCCGTTGTCCTGGGCCTGAGCATGGCCGGTGTGGCCCATGCCGCCATCGACACCTACGAGTTCGCCAAGGAAGGCGACCGCGAGCGTTTTCGCGAACTGACCAAGGAGTTGCGTTGCCCCAAGTGCCAGAACCAGGACATTGCCGATTCCAACGCACCGATCGCCGCTGACTTGCGCAAAGAAATTTTCCGCATGCTTGGCGAGGGCAAGGACAACCAGCAGATCATCGACTTCATGGTCGATCGCTACGGTGATTTCGTCCGTTACAAACCCGCCCTCAACGCCAAGACCGCCTTGCTCTGGTTCGGCCCTGCCGGCCTGCTGCTGGGTGGTTTGGTGATCATCGCGGTGATTGTCCGCCGTCGTCGTGTGCAACGCGCCGATACCCCGGACTCGCTTTCTGCCGAGGAGCGCAAGCGCCTCGATCAACTGTTGGATAAAAACCAAGAATGATTGATTTCTGGCTCGCTGCAGGTCTGCTCCTACTGGTGGCCCTGAGTTTTCTGCTGATCCCCATTCTGCGCAGTCGTCGCGCCCAGCTTGAAGAGGATCGTACCGCCCTGAACGTGGCGCTGTATCAGGAGCGCGTGGCTGAGTTGCAGACTCAGCAGGAAGAGGGCGTACTCGACGCCGCGCAGATGGATGCCGGCCGCGCCGAAGCAGCCCGTGAATTACTCGCCGACACCGAGGGCGTTGCCGCGCCGCGTGTCTCGCGTCTGGGCAAACCGGCACCGCTGTTGGCGGCGATCCTGGTCCCCGTGCTGGGCTTGGCTTTGTACCTGCATTTCGGTGCCAGCGACAAAGTCGAGTTGACCCGGGAATTCTCCCAGGCACCGAAGTCGATGGAAGAAATGACCCAGCGTCTGGAGCGTGCAGTCGCGGCACAGCCAGACTCTGCTGAGGCGCTGTATTTCCTTGGCCGTACGTATATGACTCAGGATCGTCCGGCCGATGCAGCGAAAATTTTCGAGCGCACTGTGAACCTGGCCGGACGTCAGCCCGAATTGTTGGGGCAGTGGGCGCAGGCCTTGTACTTCGCGGATGGCAAGCAGTGGTCGGACAAGATCCAGGCGTTGACTGACGAAGCGTTGAAAGCCGATCCGAAAGAAGTCACCAGTCTCGGATTGTTGGGCATCGCGGCGTTCGAAGGCGAGCGTTACCAGCAAGCGATCGATTACTGGAATCGCCTGCTGGAGCAATTGCCTGCGGACGATAAATCGCGGATCGCGCTGCAAGGCGGAATTACCCGCGCCACCGAGAAACTGGTCGCCAGCGGTGGTCAGGTGGCCAAGGCGCCAGCGGCCAAGGCATCGGCATTGCTCAAGGTCAGTGTCGATCTGGCTCCGGAGCTCAAGGCCAAGGTGCAGCCCGGTGACAGCGTGTTCATCTTCGCCCGCGCCACCTCCGGCCCACCCGCGCCATTGGCAGCCAAGCGCCTGACCGTGGCCGACCTGCCGGCAACCGTCGAACTGGGCGATGCCGACGCAATGATGCCGCAGTTGAAACTGTCGAACTTCCCTGAAGTCCAACTGGTTGCGCGCATCTCCCGCGCCGGCCAACCAACGGCTGGCGAGTGGATCGGTCGCAGCCAGCCACTGTCCAGCAGCACCACCGCGCCGCAAAAACTGACCATCGACAGCCCGGACAAATAACAGGAATGCAAACATGACCGCCATCGCTCGAATTACCCTGCTCAGCGTTGTTTTAGGGCTGAGCGCTTGTGCGGTTCAACGGCCTCCGATGGAGCAGCCGGCGCCGTCACGGATTCCGCCGTCGCAGCCAAGTACCAAGCCTGCACCGACTACCGTGCCGAGCAAACCGACGACGCCGGCCAAGCCAGCCAAACCGTTGCCTCGCACTTCCGCCAGTTTCGCGCCGCCGCCCGGGGGCAACAGTCACTGGGATCCCAAGCTTGGGGTTTATGTGCTGGATGATCAGCCCAATACTTTTTATCGCCAGCGAACCTATTACCGCTGGGATAATGGCTGGAGCCGTTCGATCAGTCCGAAGGGGCCTTGGGAGGAAACGGATATTCATGGGGTGCCGGGTGGTTTGGGCCGGCAGTTCGGGCAATGATGCAAAAGGCGACCGTCAAGGTCGCCTTTTTTTGGCCGTTGAAACCGTTGCGCCATCGTCGAACAATGCACGGTCAGGACCGTTTGCCAGTGGCCTTACCAATAAACGACCAATGCCGAGGGTATGTTGATGTCAGGCAGGTTGATCTATCTCATCGGACCTTCCGGTTCGGGCAAGGACAGCCTGTTGGATGCTGCGCGCGCGCGGCTGGCCGAACGTGGCTGCCGCATCGTTCGACGCGTGATCACACGTTCGGCCGAAGCGCTGGGTGAAGCGGCGCTGGGCGTCAGCACGCAGCAGTTCGCCGAGATGGAAGCACAGGGTGCGTTTGCCTTGAGCTGGCATGCCAATGGCCTCTCGTATGGCATCCCGCGGGAAATCGACGATTGGCTGGCCGCTGGCAATGACGTGCTGGTCAACGGCTCGCGCGGGCACTTGCAGAACGCTCGCGCGCGTTATCCGAACATGCACGTGGTGCTGCTGACCGTGGACCAAACCGTGTTGCGTGCACGTTTGTTGGCCCGAGGGCGCGAATCCGTGGCGGAAATCGATGCGCGACTGGCGCGCAATGCCCGTTTCAACAAGCGTGTCCTTGCCGACAACGACCCGACCTTGCGGATACTCGACAATTCCGGAGCCTTGGAAAATACAGTGACGCGCTTGCTTGAATGCATTGATGAGCAATCCGCATGGGCATGATGCTGGCGGCCGGGTCTACCTCGGTTGAATTTCGGTAAAAGCTTCGCCCCGTCATCGATGGGCACTGGCCTGTGTCATCAACAATCCCTGCACATATTCCACAAACGCCCGCGCCTTGGCGCTGGCCATTCTGCCGGTGGGGAACACGGCCCACAGGTCCTGATTGGGCAAGCTCCATTCGTGCATGACTTCACGGACCGCGCCGCTGGCCAGCTCCGGCGCGAACATCCACTGCGACGCCATGGTCAGCCCTTGATGGGACAGTACGGCCGCACGCAATCCTTCGGCGGCGCTGATGCGCAGGCGGCCATTGATGATCACCGATTGCTCCTCTCCAGCCTTTTTGAACAGCCAGTTGGCACTGCCGCCCAGGGTGTAGACGATTGCCTGATGATTGCACAGGTCTGATGGACAGGTGGGTTCAGGGTGTTTTTCGAAGTACGCCGGTGTACCCAGCACGACACGCCGACATTCGGCGATCTTGCGCGCGGTGAGCCCCGAGTCGCTCAAGGTGCCCATTCGCAGAGCGACATCAACGCCTTCTTCCACCAGATTGACGTTGCGATCATCGAGCATCAGGTCAATGTTCAGTTCCGGGTTCTGCTCAAGAAATGGCCCAAGGTACGGCACGATATGTATTCGGCCGAACGTCACCGCAGTGCAGACACGCAGATTGCCAGTCAGCCCGCGGGCCGCACCGCGGGCGGCGGCCTCTGCCTCGTCGGCTTCTTCGAGGGCGCGTTTGGCCCGCTCGAAGAATGCCAGCCCGGCCTCGGTGGGCGCCAGGCCCCGGGTGGAACGCAACAACAGTCGCACCGCCAGCCGCGATTCGAGTTGCGCGATGATTTTTGACACGGCGGGCTGACCGACATTCAGGCGTCTGGCCGCTGCGGAAAACGACCCGGTTTCCACCACATAGACAAAGGTTTCCATTGCGCCCAGGCGATCCATCGGTAGTCCTTTTAGAGATTCAATGCACAAGCGAACCTGCTGGCGATAGTCGCCTATCGGTCAGGCCCTGGTCATTGAGTGTAATCGGGGCAGGCTTTGGCGTAACCGGCCACGCCGCTTTCTGCCGGAAAGGAAGAAGCGTCGGATAACACACTTTGTAAAACAGCCGAGCGTCGCGTCTGGCGTATTTGTGCTTGAGTAAAGATAACTCTAGGGTTACTTTTTATTGGGCCGAAGCAAGGAGGCGGGTGCTGCAGAGCAGGCTATTGATCAAGGAAATGATGGAGGCGGGTTGGACACTGGATCGGGTCACTGGCAGTCATCACATCTTCACTCACCGTTACAACCCATACACGATTCCCGTTCCCCATCCGAAAAAGGCTTTACCCCTGGGAACGGTCAAGAGCATCAGGAGGCGAGCCGGGCTGTACTGCCCGCCAGCCAGTTACGCAGGAGATCCATAATGCAATATCCAATCTGTATCGAATGGGGCGACGAGAACACTGCCATCGGTATTCAGATCCCCGACATTCCCGGTGCGGTCACGGCCGGGGATACCTTTGAAGATGCTTACAACGCTGCTGTTGAAATTGCCCACATCATGCTGCAGGAAATAGCCGCAGACGGAGAAACGATTCCGATGCCGACTTCAGCGGCGGTGCATCGTGCCAATCCGGAATTCGCCGACATGGGCTGGGGCATGCTGGAGCTGGACATCTCGCCTTACATGGGCAAAACCGAGAAGGTCAATGTCACCTTGCCCGGCTATGTGATCCAGCGTATCGACCGCTATGTGCGTGAGCACAATGTCAAAAGCCGCTCGTCATTTCTGGCGGATGCGGCGCTGGAGAAGCTGGTTCGGCAATAAGTATTTTCAACTACACGGCAATCGAGAGCAGGCTCGCTCCCTCAGTGTTCACCCATGACTTGTGGGCGCGAGCCTGCTCTGGATGTTCTGAAACTAAGCCGTCGCCAACGCGACTTTCTGCGAAACACACAGAAACCGCACCAGCGCCAACAACGGAAACGCACTGCCGACAATCACAATCCACAACCAGCCTCCGTGTTCGTACACCGGGCTGGCCACCGAAGAGCCGAATGCGCCGCCGATGAAGATGCTGGTCATGTACAACGCATTCAGGCGACTGCGGCTTTTTGCATCGAGGGCGTAGACCGCGCGCTGGCCGAGGACCATGTTCATCTGTACGCAGAAATCCAGCAGCACCCCGGTCACGGCGAGGCCGATGACGCTGTAGATCGGGTGGATGAACGCGGGCAAAAAGCTCAGGCTGGCGAACAGCAACGCCAACAGCGAAGCAATGCGAGTATGCCCGGCGTCGGCGAGACGACCAGCGATGGGCGCGGCGATGGCGCCGATGGCTCCAACCAGGGCGAAGATCGCGATCTGGCTTTGCGACAGTCCATGGTTGCGCGCCAGTTCCAGCGGCACGGCAGTCCAGAACAGGCTGAACGTGGCGAACATGCAACCCTGATAAAACGCTCGTTGACGCAACACCGGCTGCCGACGCAACAGCGTCCACAACGAACCCAGCAGTTGGCCGTAGGACGCGCTGTGATCAGGCTGGCGCTTGGGAATGGTCACCGCCAGGACAATGCTGATCGCGGCCATCAAGATCGCCGCGATCACGAACATCGCTCGCCAGCCGAAATGGTCGGCGACGACACTGGAAACCGGTCGGGCCAGCAAAATCCCCAGCAGCAAACCACCCATGATCCCGCCGACCACGCGCCCGCGAGACTCTTCCGGCGCCAGATGCGCGGCCAGTGGAATCAGGATCTGCACCGACACCGAACTGAACCCCACCAGCAGCGAAATCAGCAAAAACACGTTCGGCTGATCGGTGAACGCCGCGCCCAGCAGGCTGGCAATCGCTATCAGTGTGGTGATGATCATCAGCCGGCGATTTTCCAGGAGATCGCCCAAGGGCACCAGGAAAAACAGGCCCAACGCATAGCCGATCTGGGTCAGCGAAACGATCAGGCTGGCCATGGTGTTGGTCAGGCCGATGTCTGGAGCAATCAGGCCGATGATCGGTTGGGCATAGTAGATGTTGGCGACAATGGCGCCGCAACAGAAGGCGAACAGCAGCACCATGCCTCGGGTCATTGTCGCGGTGCCGTGAGGCACCTGGGTCGCGGGTTTCATAATGTGTCTCTTAGTACAGAGGGGATGCGCGCAGGGTAAGGGCCTGGCCGAAACGGCGGAAGAGGGATTGCAGTGATAGTAGTCATTCCATTGCGGAATGAGAGACGGGCTTGCGTTCTATAAAAGGCAAAAAGGCGACCTGCCAAGGTCGCCTTTTTTTGGGGCCCGAACTCAGGGTTTACGGAGCATAAATCTGGTCGAAAACACCGCCATCATTGAAGTGGGTTTTCTGCACGGTGCGCCAGTCACCGAAGGTCTTTTCCACCGACAGGAAGTCGACTTTCGGGAAGCGGTCGGTGTATTTGGCCAGCACGGCCGGGTCGCGCGGACGCAGGTAGTTGGCCGCCGCGATTTCCTGGCCTTGCGGCGACCACAGGTATTTCAGGTATTCCTCGGCAGCGGCGCGGGTGCCTTTCTTGTCGACGGTTTTGTCGACCACGGACACCGGTGGCTCGGCTTCAGCGGAGACGCTTGGGTAGATCACTTCGAACTGGTCGCGGCCGAATTCGCGGGCGATCATTTCCGCTTCGTTTTCAAAGGTCACCAGCACGTCGCCGATCTGGTTGGTCATGAACGTCGTCGTAGCGGCGCGGCCACCGGTGTCCAGTACAGGCGCTTGCTTGAACAGCTTGCCGACGAAGTCTTTGGCCTTGTTTTCGTCGCCGCCGTTTTTCAGCACATAGCCCCACGCCGACAGGTAGGTGTAGCGACCGTTACCGGAAGTTTTCGGGTTCGGCACGATGACTTGCACGCCATCCTTGAGCAAGTCCGGCCAGTCTTTCAGGGCTTTCGGGTTGCCCTTGCGCACGATGAACACCGTGGCTGAAGTGAACGGTGCACTGTTGTTCGGCAGGCGGGTGACCCAGTTGTCCGGCACCAGTTTGCCGTTGTCCGCCAGGGCGTTGATGTCGGTGGCCATGTTCATGGTGATCACGTCAGCCGGCAAACCATCGATGACTGAGCGCGCCTGTTTGCTGGAACCGCCGAACGACATTTGCAGAGTGATGTTTTCGTTGTGCTCGGCTTGCCAGTGCTTCTGGAACGCAGTGTTGTAGTCCTTGTAGAAATCGCGCATCACGTCGTAGGAAACGTTGAGCAGGGTCGGTGCAGCCTGAGCCACGCTAGACAGGGCCAGGCCAGCCGCCAGGAATGAAGCGCCAAAGAGTTTTTTCACTGCGAATTCCTTGTTCTATTAAAAATGAGAGGCAATTTGCCAGCGACTATAGCCGGGCTCGCATAGGCCTTTAAAGATTAAAAAGCACTTTGCTTATTCCATTTTTTTGAACAGCGCGTTACCACAACGGGAGCAGAAGGCGGCACCGTGTTCGTGGCTGTTTTTCCGGCACACCGGGCAATCATGTTGCAGCTGTTCGCCGCGCATGGCGTTGGCCAATTCGGCGGTAAAAATCCCGGTGGGCACGGCAATGATCGAGTAACCGGTGATCATCACCAGCGACGAAACCACCTGGCCCAGCGGGGTTTTCGGCACGATGTCACCGAACCCCACGGTGGTCAGGGTCACGATCGCCCAATAGATGCCTTTGGGAATGCTGGTAAAGCCATGTTCCGGACCTTCGATCACGTACATCAGCGTGCCGAACACCGTCACCAGTGTGCAGACACTGACCAGAAACACCACGATCTTCTGCTTGCTGCCACGCAACGCCGACATCAAGTAGTTGGCTTGCTTGAGGTAAGGACTGAGCTTGAGCACGCGGAAGATCCGCAGCATCCGAATGATCCGGATGATCAGCAGGTACTGCGCATCGGCGTAATACAGCGCGAGGATCCCGGGCACGATCGCCAGCAGATCCACCAGCCCGTAAAAACTGAAGGCATAGCGCAAAGGCTTGGGTGAGCAGTACAGGCGCAGGATGTATTCGCCGAGGAAAATGACCGTAAAACCCCACTCGATATAGGCAAGTACATCGGCGTAGTTTTTGTGAATGCTGTCGATGCTGTCGAGCATCACGACCACCAGGCTGGCGAGGATGATCAACAGCAGAATGCCGTCGAAACGCCGGCCGGCCTTGGTGTCGCTCTGGAAAATCATGACGTAAAGGTCTTCACGCCAATTTTTGCTGCTGTTCATGGAAAACGCCTGACTCGATGATCAGCGCAGCCTAGGTTGATTCTCCTCCAGAGTGCAAGGCGTATGGGGGACAGTGGCCTTGGCAAATATTTGCGCAACACTGCCAACCAGCCAGCAGGCAAGGATGAATGGCGCGGTCAGCGTCGGCATGCCGGCGGCGGCAAACATCGGTGTCAGCAGCAGCGCCAGCCCGATGCCGACCAGCGGCAGCCACGGGTGCTGGCGTTGCGAGCTGAGGGCGAGGGCGGCGAGTACGGCGTTGTATCCACCGAGGCCGAGCAACGCATTGTAGAAATCATGATTCAACATGCTCCAGCCCATGCCCGCGACAGAGGCCAGCAATGCCCAACAGAACGCACGGCGATCAGCGATCAGCAATCCGGCTGCAATCATCGCACCGGCCAGCGGATGACCGAGGAACATCACCTGGCCAATGCCTTTGAGCGGTGCGGCCAGCATGTTCAGCGGGCTGACTTCGATCAAGTGCGCTGTTGTCGACGGTGTCGCGAAACACAGCAGCAGCCAGCCCAGCACGACGAAGGGCGTGGTGTAGGCGGGCAGGTATTGGCTGAGTCGCACGCGCTTGATCCACTGTTGCGTGATCATTGCGCTCAGGCCTCCAGCGGCCAGAATCAGCGGCGGCATCAGCGCCGACCAAGGGAAATACAGGCTCAGCAGCAGACCGAGCAGCACGCCGTTGTAGCTGAACAACCCGGCCTGGCGATCAGCTTTGGCATAGTTGCGGCGTTGCGCGGTGAGCAAACCGGCGACGCCGCCAAGCATTGCTCCGCCAAGCAGGGCCGGGGCGGTGAACAGGATGGCTGAAAGAATCAGCAAACCGCACAGCGGATTGCGCTGGAGGAAAATCTGGCTGAAGCCGTTGAGCAAGGCTTCGGCCCAGTCGGGGCAGTGGGTATTGAAGTGATTGGCAGGCATGATGAAGTCTAGGGCAGTGGGAAAAACCAAGGTCTTGCACGAACTTTGTGGCGAGGGAGCTCGCTCCCGCTGGGCTGCGAAGCAGCCCAAACTCGCTCAATGCGGTTTCTCTGTGGAACCCGTCATCAAAGCGACGACTGCTGCGCAGCCGAGCGGGAGCGAGCTCCCGCGCCACAGGCGTTGATCTTTAAATCAATGTTTCGATGCGCAAGGAGTTAGTCGACCCCGGCTGCCCAAACGGCACACCCGCAGTGATCAACAACGTGTCGCCGCGCTGCGCCATTCCTTGGGCCTGGGCGATCTCCAGGGCTGTTGAGCAGACTTCATCGACCTGACGCAGGCGATCGTTGACTACCGAGTGCACACCCCAGGCCACGGTCAGGCGACGAGCGGTTTGCAGGTTCGGTGTCAGGTTGAGGATCGGCACGGTCGGCCGTTCACGCGCAGCGCGCAAACTCGAAGTGCCCGACTCGCTGTAATTCACCAATACCGCCACCGGCAATACGTTGCTGATCCGGCGGATCGCGCAACTGATGGCATCGGAAACCGTGGCCTCGGCTTTCGGGCGGCTGACGTCGAGTTGTGCCTGATAGTCAGGGCCGTTTTCCACTTGGCGGATGATCTTGCTCATCATCTGCACGGCTTCGAGCGGGTATTCGCCAGACGCCGTTTCCGCCGACAGCATCACCGCGTCCGCACCTTCGGCTACGGCGTTGGCCACGTCGGTAACCTCGGCGCGGGTCGGGGCCGGTGAGAAGCGCATCGACTCCAGCATTTGCGTGGCCACCACCACCGGTTTACCGAGTTCGCGGCAGGTGCTGATGATGTTTTTCTGGATCTGCGGCACGCTTTCCGCCGGGACTTCCACGCCCAGGTCGCCGCGCGCGACCATGATCGCGTCGCTCAACTCGGCGATTTCCCGCAGTTGTTCAACCGCCGAGGGTTTCTCGATCTTGGCCATCAGGAACGCTTTATCGCCGATCAGTGTACGGGCTTCGCGGATGTCGTCCGGGCGCTGTACGAACGACAGCGCCACCCAGTCCACACCCAACTCCAGGCCGAAACTCAGATCGCGACGATCCTTGGCGGTCAGCGGACTCAGGTCGAGCACTGCTTGCGGCACGTTCACCCCTTTGCGATCCGACAGTTCGCCGCCATTGAGTACCGTGGTGTCGATGGCGTCGGCGTACTTGGTGACCACCCGCAGGCGCAGCTTGCCGTCGTCCAGCAGCAGGTCCATGCCCGGCTCCAGCGCCGCAATGATCTCCGGATGTGGCAGGTTGACCCGGCGCTCATCGCCCGGCGTGGTATCCAGGTCCAGGCGCAGGGCCTGGCCGCGCACCAGTTGCACCTTGCCCTCGGCGAACTTGCCGACCCGCAGTTTCGGGCCTTGCAGGTCCATCAGGATCCCCAGCGGGTAATTCAACTGGCGCTCGACCTCGCGGATCCACTGGTAGCGCTGGGCATGGTCGGCGTGATCGCCGTGGCTGAAGTTCAGGCGGAAGATGTTGACCCCCGCCAGCACCAACTCGCGGATGTCGTCGATACCGTCGATGGCCGGGCCGAGGGTGGCGAGGATTTTGACCTTTTTATCAGGCGTCATGATGTTGGGCTCTCGAGGATCAGGATGGCGCGGAAGTCGTTGACATTGGTACGGGTCGGCTCGGTGACGATCAATGCGTCGAGCGCCTCGAAGTAGCCATAGCCATTGTTGTTGTCCAACTCGTCGCTGGCGCTCAAGCCAAGGGCGGCGGCGCGGGCGTAGCTGTCGGGGGTCATGATGGCGCCGGCGTTGTCTTCGGAACCATCGATGCCATCGGTGTCACCGGCCAGCGCGTAGACGCCGGGCAGGCCTTTGAGGCTGTCGGTCAGGCTGAGCAGGAACTCGGCGTTGCGTCCGCCACGGCCGTTGCCGCGCACGGTGACGGTGGTTTCGCCGCCGGAAAGAATCACGCAGGGCGCCGCCAGCGGTTGGCCGTGCAGGACGATTTGCCGGGCGATGCCGGCGTGGACCTTCGCCACGTCTCGGGATTCACCTTCCAGGTCGCCGAGGATCAGCGGGCTGAAGCCGGCCTGACGGCATTTCACGGCCGCCGCTTCCAGTGACTGCTGCGGGCGGGCGATCAACTGGAAATGACTGCGGGCCAGGCTCGGATCGCCAGGCTTGACCGTTTCCGACTCCGGGCTTTGCAGCCAGGTGCGCACCGAGGCCGGTACTTCGATGTGGTAGCGCTTGAGGATCGCCAGCGCTTCGGCGGACGTACTCGGGTCGGCCACGGTAGGGCCGGAGGCGATGACCGTGGCGAGGTCGCCCGGCACATCGGAAATCGCGTAGGTATAAACAGTGGCCGGCCAGCAGGCTTTGCCCAGCCGTCCACCTTTGATCGCCGAGAGGTGCTTGCGCACGCAGTTCATCTCGCCAATGGTCGCGCCAGACTTGAGCAGGGCTTTGTTGATCGATTGCTTGTCGGCCAGGGTGATGCCCTCGGCCGGCAGTGCCAACAGGGCTGAGCCGCCACCGGAGAGCAGGAAGATCACCCGGTCGGTTTCCGTCAGGTTGCTGACCAGTTCGAATACGCGCTTGGCCACGGCTTGACCGGCCGCGTCAGGCACGGGGTGTGCGGCTTCGACCACTTCGATTTTTTCGCAGGGGGCGCCGTGACCGTAACGGGTCACCACCAGACCGGAGACTTCACCCTGCCAGCAGCGCTCGACCACCTGGGCCATGGCGGCTGCGGCTTTACCGGCACCGATGACGATCACTCGACCACTGCGGTCGGCAGGCAAATGAGCTTCGAGGACTTGCTGCGGATGCGCCGCGTCGATGGCTGTGGCAAACAGCTCGCGCAGCAGTTGTTGCGGATCGACCGACATGGCGGGCTCCCAATCTTATTGTTCTTGGTTAATGCTGATGATCGTTCCCACGCTCTGCGTGGGAATGCCTCAATGGACGCTCTGCGTCCGCTTTGGGACGCAGAGCGTCCCGGGCTGCATTCCCACGCAGAGCGTGGGAACGAGCGGCGGGGCAGGATTAGTTCTTATCGCGAATCGAGAAATTCGCCATGTGTTCCAGGCCCTTGATCAGCGCCGAGTGGTCCCAGTTGCTGCCACCGATGGCCGCGCAGGTGCTGAACACTTGCTGGGCGTTGGCGGTGTTCGGCAGGTTGATGTTCAGTTCCTT
This sequence comes from Pseudomonas sp. Sample_10, assembly GCF_004321495.1. Classification (NCBI taxonomy): domain Bacteria; kingdom Pseudomonadati; phylum Pseudomonadota; class Gammaproteobacteria; order Pseudomonadales; family Pseudomonadaceae; genus Pseudomonas; species Pseudomonas sp. Sample_10. Next base: position 358 of record NZ_RCOE01000258.1, on the reverse strand, counting down.
GGCACCTTGCAGGGCCAGGTTCAGGTCCTTCTGGTGCAGGCTGATGCGGAAGCCTGGATCGAAGGTGCCCTTGATCATGCGCTCGCCGTGCACTTCGAGGATCTTCGACGAAGCGAAACCGCCCATCAGTGCTTCACGCACCTTGGCTGGGTCGGCACCGTTCTTCGCCGCGAACAGCAGGGCTTCGGCCACTGCCTGGATGTTCAGCGCAACGATGATCTGGTTTGCCACTTTCGCGGTCTGACCGTCGCCGTTACCACCAACCAGGGTGATGTTCTTGCCCATTGCCTGGAACAGCGGCAAGGCGCGTTCGAAGGCATCGGCATCGCCGCCGACCATGATGCTCAGGGTCGCAGCC
>NZ_RCOE01000277.1:0-2971 GCF_004321495.1 Pseudomonas sp. Sample_10 | reverse complement strand
AAAAAGGTGGAGAGTCGATCTGTAAGCCGGGTTCTGTCTTGAACAGTCATTCGTCTACGATGGCCATCACTGGACATCTTTAGCAACCTACCCGGTCCCAGCGCGGGCCACGCCTTGGGACCCTATTTGGTCTTGCTCCAAGTGGGGTTTACCTAGCCACGAACTGTTGCCAGACGTGCGGTGCGCTCTTACCGCACCTTTTCACCCTTACCGGCGCCGAAGCGCTTAGGCGGTTATTTTCTGTGGCACTTTCCGTAGGCTCACGCCTCCCAGGCATTACCTGGCACTTCGCCCTATGGAGCCCGGACTTTCCTCCCCCCCCTAATTTTCATAGAGGGCAGCGACTGTCCGATCGACTCTCCGCCGCGAAGGTTAACGGCAGAGCGTGCGAAGAACAAGCGCTAAAAGCCTTTAGCCACGCCTGCGCGTCGGGTTTTATTCGCCTTTCTGTTTATCCAGCGCGACTTGATAGAGAACATTCTTACGCTCCCCGGTAATTTGCGCCGCCAATGCCGCCGCGCGCTTGAGCGGCATTTCTTCGAGTAACAGATTCAGCACGCGCATTGCCTCGCTGCTGACTGCATCTTCAGACTCGGGCACTGTCCAGCCAGCGACCAGCACCACGCATTCGCCGCGCTGTTGATTGCTGTCCGACTCGACGAACTGCCGCAACTCGCCCAGTGGCAATCCCTTCAGTGTTTCAAAGGTTTTCGTCAGTTCGCGAGCAAGCAGCGCTGGACGTTCTGGCCCGAACACCAACTCCATGTCCTGCAGGCATTCCAGAATACGGTGCGGCGCCTCGTAGAAAATCAGGGTGCGCGGCTCTTCCTTTACCAGCTCAAGACGCGCACGTCGCCCAACGGCTTTGGCCGGCAGAAAACCTTCGAAGATGAAACGGTCCGACGGCAGACCCGCCGCCGACAAAGCCGCCACCAACGCACAGGCACCCGGCACGGGCACCACATTGATCCCGGCAGCGCGAGCCTGGCGCACCAGATGATAACCAGGATCAGAAATCAGCGGCGTACCGGCATCGGAGATCAGCGCCACATCGTCACCCGCGAGCAGACGGGTAATAAAGCGACTGCCTTCATCGCGCTCATTGTGCTCATGGCACGCGGCGAGCGGCGTTGGAATGCCGAAGTGCTGCATCAAACGCTGGGAGTGACGAGTGTCCTCGGCGGCGATCAAGGCAACATCACGCAGGATCTTCAGCGCGCGCGCACTGATGTCGTCCAGGTTGCCGATGGGCGTCGCCACCACATAAAGCGAGCCAGCAGCGGAATTCAAAGCACCTGGAGCAGTCAAAGCGCACACCTCATGATCGATAAAGCGGGCATTGTAACCCGTAGCGGCGCTTGCGATACGCGTGAGCAATGCTCGCTTTTGCCGCGTTTTGTGCCGCACAGCAACAATTGCGCAAGCTAAATTGATCGATTCACGCCACTAACATCGCGCCCCGGCCAGTGCTTGGGTACAATTCCACGCTAATTTGATCGAGTATCAGGAACACTTACATGATCGCTTGCCTGCGGCTGCTCACTGCCCTCTGCCTCGCTGCCTTGCTGGCGGCTTGCGCCAGCTCGCCCTCCTCCAGCCTTGGCGAACTTCCACGGACCCCGGATGCCAGTATCGAGCAACTGCTCGAGAAGGCCGCCCAGAGCAAATCGCCGGAGGATGCAGCATTGCTGCGCTTGAGCGCAGCTGACCTGGCCTACCGCCAGGGTAATGCCGCCCAGTCCGCACAAATCCTGCAACAAGTACCCGTCGAGCAACTCAAGCCCGGCCAGCAGGTATTCGCCAGCACACTGGCCGCCGAATTGGCGATGACCCGCAACCAGCCGAAAGCCGCGTTGACGGCCTTGAGCCATCCGAGCCTGCAACGCCTGGGCGAATTGCCCGAAGAGCAGCAGGTCCGCACCGGCACCGTTCGCGCCCGCGCGCTTGAAGCCGACGGCCAGACCCTGGCTGCCGCACAGGAGCGGATCTTCATCGCGCCGATGCTCAAAGATGAAGCAGCCAGCAAAAACCATGAAGCGATCTGGGTATTGATCGCCTCGCTGCCGACCGATCAATTGCAGCCCAACACCACCGATGACCTCGGCGGCTGGATGGGCCTGGCACTGGCGGTGAAAACTGCCGGCACCCTGGAACAGCAGCAGGCTGCCATCGACAACTGGCGTGAGCAGAATCCGAAACACCCGGCCGCCGCCCAGTTGCCACTACCACTGACCAAACTCAAGGAACTGGCCAGCCAGCCCCTGAGCAAAATAGCGTTGTTGCTGCCACAAGACGGCCCACTGGCCTCGGTGGGCAAGGCGCTGCGCGAAGGCTTCATGGCCGCTCACTATCAGGCCCAACAAGCCGGGCAGAAGCCGCCAGCCATCGAGTTCTATGACAGCTCGAAACTGTCCTCCCTCGATGAGTTTTATCGCAAGGCCCAGGCAGACGGCGTGCAACTGGTCGTCGGTCCGCTTGAGAAGCCACTGGTCAAACAGCTGAGCACTCGCCCGCAACTGCCAATCACCACCCTGGCACTGAACTACAGCGAAGGCGAACAAGGTCCGCCCCAGCTGTTCCAGTTCGGGCTTGCCGCTGAAGACGAAGCCCGCGAAGTCTCCCGCCGCGCTCGCGCCGACGGCCTGCATCGCGCTGCCATCATGGTGCCGAAAGGCGAATGGGGCGATCGCGTGTTGCGTGCGTTCAGCCAGGACTGGCAAGCCAACGGCGGCAGCATCGTTGCCACCGAACGCGTCGACCAGCCAGTGCAACTGGCCCAGCAGATTGCCGACATGTTCCAGCTGCGTCAGAGCGAAGGTCGCGCCAAGAGCCTGCAAAGCACCGTAGGTTCGCAGGTCGCCGCCCAGCCTTCCCGTCGCCAGGATATCGAGTTCATCTTCCTCGCTGCCACGCCGCAACAGGCCCAGCAGATCAAGCCGACCCTGAACTTCCAGTACGCCGGCGACGTTCC
>NZ_RCOE01000218.1:0-2974 GCF_004321495.1 Pseudomonas sp. Sample_10 | reverse complement strand
CAAAGCCTGCCGAACAACCTGCGCGATGCACTGCGCGAACTGGACGACAGCGAAGTCATGGCCAAGTACATCGACCCGATGTACATCGACGTGTTCGTGGCGTGCAAGGAGAGCGAGCTGGCCGAGTTCGAGAACTCCATTTCCGACCTTGAGTACAACTGGTACTTGCACACCGTGTAACAGCGCCGACACCCAACCCGTGGCGAGGGAGCTTGCTCCCGCAGGCCGCGTAGCGGCCCCAAAAGATGGGACTGCTGCGCAGTCCAGCGCGAGCAAGCTCCCTCGCCACAGGTTACTTACCACTCGCTCCGTCTGTTAACACGACCATCTATTCCCCTGCGTCGAGTCACAACAATGACAATTACTCGCAGCGATTGGGAGCAACGCTTCCAGTCCCTCACCATCGAGAGCCGTGCCTTCATCGACGGCCAATACTGCGCGGCTGCCAGTGGCGCCACGTTCGAGTGCATCAGCCCGGTGGACGGCCGTTTCCTGGCGAACGTCGCCAGCACCGATGAAGCCGATGCCAACGCCGCCGTCGCCGTGGCACGCCGCACGTTCGAATCCGGCGTCTGGGCCAACCTCGCCCCGGCTGAGCGCAAGCGCATCCTGATCCGCTTTGCCGACTTGATCCTGGCCAACCAGGAAGAACTGGCGTTGCTCGAAACCCTCGACATGGGCAAGCCGATCAGCGACTCCATGAGCATCGACATTCCGGCCGCCGCCAACGCGATTCGCTGGACCGCCGAGGCCATCGACAAGCTCTACGACGAAGTCGCCGCCACACCACACGATCAGCTGGGCCTGGTGACGCGCGAAGCGGCCGGCGTAGTGGCGGCCATCGTGCCGTGGAACTTCCCGCTGATCATGGCCAGCTGGAAATTCGCCCCGGCCCTGGCGATGGGCAACTCGTTCATCCTCAAGCCTTCGGAGAAGTCACCCCTGACGGCGATCCGCATCGCGCAACTGGCACTGGATGCGGGCATTCCCAAAGGCGTATTCAACGTTTTGCCAGGCTTCGGCCACACCGTCGGCAAGGCGCTGGCGTTGCACATGGACGTCGATGTACTGGCCTTCACCGGCTCCACGGCGATTGCCAAGCAGCTGATGATCTACGCCGGACAAAGCAACATGAAACGCGTCTGGGCCGAAGCCGGTGGCAAGAGCGCCAACGTGGTGTTCGCCGACGCACCGGACTTGCGCGCTGCAGCACAGGCCGCCGCTGGTGCCATTGCCTTCAACCAGGGCGAAGTCTGCACGGCTGGCTCGCGCTTGCTGGTGGAACGCTCGATCCGGGATCAGTTCATTCCGCTGCTGGTGGAAGCCCTGCAAGGCTGGAAACCCGGACACGCGCTCGATCCTGCAACCACCGTCGGCGCGGTGGTCGACCAGCGTCAACTGGACAACGTGCTGCGCTACATCGCCATCGGCAAAGAGCAGGGCGCTCAGCTGATCGCCGGTGGCAGCCGCACCCTCGAAGACACCGGTGGCCAGTACGTGGAACCGACGATTTTCGACGGCGTGACCAATGCCATGACCATCGCCCAGGAAGAAATCTTCGGCCCGGTGTTGTCGGTGATCACCTTCGACACGGCGCAAGAAGCCCTGGCGATTGCCAACGACAGCATCTACGGCCTGGCCGCCGGTGTCTGGACCGCCAACCTGAGCAAGGCGCACACCTTCGCCCGTGGCCTGCGTGCCGGCAGCATCTGGGTCAACCAGTACGACGGCGGCGACATGACCGCGCCGTTTGGCGGGTTCAAGCAGTCGGGGAACGGTCGGGACAAATCGCTGCATGCGTTCGACAAGTACACCGAACTCAAAGCGACCTGGATCAAGCTCTAAGACCTTTATAAGCGGCGGTCGTCGGCACATTGTCGGCGACCTTCGGAGAAACGTATGAAACAGAACTCTTCAACCCAACAGCATGTAAACAGCTACTACGCCGCCACTCGCAACTTCACCGGTGATTTCCCGGTGCTCGAAGGCGCGGTGGACTGCGATGTCTGCGTGATCGGCGCAGGCTACACCGGGCTGTCTTCGGCGCTGTTCCTGGCCGAAGCGGGCTACAGCGTCACCGTGCTTGAAGCGGCGAAAGTCGGCTTCGGCGCCAGCGGGCGCAACGGTGGGCAACTGGTCAACTCCTACAGTCGCGACGTCGATGTCATCGAAGAGCGCTATGGCGACAAGACTGCCGAAGTGCTCGGCAGCATGATTTTCGAAGGCGCCGACATCATCCGTCAGCGCATACAGCACTACGACATCCAGTGCGACTACCGCCCCGGCGGCATTTTCGCGGCGATGAACAAAAAGCAACTCAAAGGTCTGGCCGAGCAGAAGAAGAGCTGGGAACGCTACGGCAACAAAAACCTGACACTGCTCGGCGAAGCCGATATCAAGCGCGAAGTCGGTTCCCAGGCGTACGTCGGTGGCTTGCTGGATATGCAGGGTGGCCACATCCATCCGCTCAACCTGGCCCTTGGTGAGGCTTCGGCAATCATCGGCCTGGGTGGCAAGATTTACGAACAATCGGCGGCGGTGGAAATCACTTACGGCGAACCGATCACTGTGCGCACGGCCAAAGGCGTGGTGAAGGCCAAGTACCTGTTGATCGCCGGTAATGCCTACCTGCCGCAAGGCCTCGACAACCGAGTGACCAGCAAGAGCATGCCGTGCGGCTCGCAGATCGTCGTCACCGAGCCGTTGTCGGCGCAGCAAGCGCGTAGCCTGATCAAGAACAACTACTGCGTTGAAGACTGCAACTACCTGCTCGATTACTACCGCCTGACCGCCGACAACCGCTTGCTGTACGGCGGCGGTGTGGTCTACGGCGCCCGTGAACCGGACGACATCGAGCAACTGATCCGCCCGAAAATCCTCAAGACCTTCCCGCAACTGAAGGACGTGAAGATCGACTATCGCTGGACCGGCAACTTCCTGCTGACCATGTCGCGCATGCCGCAATTCGGCCGTA
>NZ_RCOE01000135.1:0-2980 GCF_004321495.1 Pseudomonas sp. Sample_10 | reverse complement strand
CGCTTGTAGCGGCTGTCGTCACCACCGATGGCTTCGCGCAGGTGCCAGGCAATGGCTTCCCCCTCGCGATCCAAGTCGGTTGCGAGATAGATGGTGTCAGCATCCTTGGCGAGCCGGCGCAGCTCTTCGATGACCTTTTCCTTGCCCGGGAGGATCTCGTACTTGGCTTTCCAGCCATGATCGGGATCGACACCCATGCGCGAGACCAGCTGCTTGCGCGCTTTCTCTTTCGGCGTGAGCACCGGACCTTCACCTGCAGCGGCCTTGCCGCGCTTGGCAGCAGGCTCTTTGCTGGCGCTAGCCGAACCGCTGGTGGGCAGGTCTCGGATATGGCCGATACTCGACTTCACCACGTATTCGTTGCCCAAATACTTGTTGATGGTCTTGGCCTTAGCCGGGGATTCCACAATGACCAGCGATTTGCCCATGGATCAGAAAATTCCTGAATTCGAGAAGTGAAAGGCGGTTGGCGCCTGACGCGGCACCGCTATATATAGTGGCAACAAGGTGAGGTCAAGCGCAGGGTTTTGCGCGCACTCAGCTTATGGCTTGGTAAAAAGGCTTTCTTCGGCCTGCACCAAAGCAAAGCGTGGCACCTGTTCGCCGTCAACCTCGACGGACTCCAGGAACATGCTCAAGGGACGCACCCAAAAGCCGTAATCGCCATACAGGGCTTGGTAGAAGACCACTTCTTCTTCGGTTTCCGAATGCCGCGCAACACTGAAAACGCGGTACTGCGGACCTTTGTAATGTTGGTAGAGCCCAGGTTGTATCGGCATGCTTCGGCCCTCACTGAAATCTTTTCAAAAATAAATAAAAAACCCCAAAACAAAAACCGGGGCACTGGGCCCCGGCTTCCATCGACGAGACGCTTAAACGCGTTCGAAGACGGTGGAGATGCCTTGGCCGAGACCAATGCACATGGTGGCGACCCCGAGGTTGCCGCCATTTTGCTTCATCACGTTGAGCAAAGTGCCGGAGATACGCGCACCGGAGCAACCAAACGGGTGACCCAGGGCGATCGCGCCGCCGTGCAGGTTAACCTTCTCGTTCATCTTGTCGAGCACTTTCAGATCTTTCAACACTGGCAAGGCCTGTGCGGCGAAAGCTTCGTTGAGCTCGAAGAAGTCGATATCGTTGATGCCAAGGCCCGCGCGCTTCAGTGCTTTCTGTGTGGCCGGTACTGGACCATAGCCCATGATCGCCGGGTCCACACCTGCCACTGCCATCGAACGAATCACAGCCAAAGGCTGAATGCCCAGGTCCTGAGCACGTTGCGCCGACATCACGATCATGCACGAGGCACCGTCGGTGATCTGCGACGAAGTACCGGCTGTCACGGTGCCGCCCTTCGGATTGAACGCTGGCTTGAGAGCCGCCAGGCTTTCCAGGGTGGTTTCCGGACGAATGGTTTCGTCGTAGTCGAAGGTTTTCAGGAAACCGTTCTCGTCGTAGCCCTGCATCGGGATGATTTCGTCTTTGAACTTGCCTTCCAGCGTCGCCTTGTGGGCGAGCTGGTGGGAGCGCACGCCAAAGGCGTCCTGTTGTTCGCGGGTAATGCCATGCATCTTGCCGAGCATTTCCGCGGTCAGGCCCATCATGCCCGAGGCTTTCGCCGCGTACAGCGACATGTGCGGGTTCGGATCGACACCGTGCATCATGCTCACGTGACCCATGTGCTCGACGCCGCCGACCACGAACACGTCACCGTTGCCGGTCATGATCGCTTGCGCAGCGGTGTGCAGAGCACTCATCGACGAGCCACACAGACGGCTGACGGTCTGGCCGGCCGAGGTGTGCGGGATCTGGGTCATCAGCGACGCCATGCGCGCGATGTTCCAGCCCTGCTCCAGCGTCTGGTTCACACAGCCCCAGATCACGTCTTCGACTTCGCTCGGGTCAACCTTGACGTTACGTTCCAGCAGTTTGCTGATCAGGTGCGCCGACATGTCTTCGGCGCGGGTGTTACGGTGCATGCCGCCCTTGGAGCGGCCCATCGGAGTACGACCGAAGTCGACAATCACGACGTCTCTAGGATTCAAGCTCATAAGTTCACTCTCACTCTAGTTGGGGGCGCTTAACCGAAGAAGCTCTGGCCGTTTTTGGCCATTTCGCGCAGCTTCGCGGTCGGGTGGTACAGCGCGCCCAAATCAGCGTACTGGTCAGCCAGGGCTACGAACTGTGCAACACCGATCGAGTCGATGTAGCGCAATGCACCGCCACGGAATGGAGGGAAACCAATACCGTAGACCAGACCCATATCGGCTTCGGCGGCGGTTTCGACAATGCCGTCTTCCAGGCAACGCACGGTTTCCAGGCACAACGGGATCATCATCCAGTTGATGATGTCTTCGTCGGTGACTTCACGCTGCTCGAAAACGATTGGCTTGAGCACTTCCAGCACCGACGGGTCGGCCACCTTCTTCTGCTTGCCCTTCTTGTCGGTCTCGTAGGCGTAGAAGCCCTTGCCGTTCTTCTGGCCCAGGCGCTTGGCTTCGTAGAGCACGTCAACGGCCGAGCGACGGTCGTCTTTCATGCGGTCCGGAAAGCCTTCAGCCATCACGTCGCGACCGTGGTGGCCGGTGTCGATGCCGACCACGTCCATCAGGTACGCCGGGCCCATTGGCCAGCCGAACTTCTCCATGACTTTGTCGATACGCACGAAGTCCACACCGGCGCTGACCAGCTTGGCGAAACCGCCGAAGTACGGGAACAGTACACGGTTGACCAGGAAGCCCGGGCAGTCATTGACGACGATCGGGTTCTTGCCCATTTTCTTGGCGTAGGCAACGGTGGTGGCAACGGCCACTTCGCTGGACTTCTCGCCACGGATCACTTCAACCAGCGGCATCATGTGCACCGGGTTGAAGAAGTGCATGCCGACGAAGTTTTCCGGACGCTTGAGGGCTTTGGCCAGCAAGGTGATGGAAATGGTCGAGGTGTTGGACGCGAGGATGGTGTCCTCTTTGACCTTGTCTTC
>NZ_RCOE01000296.1:0-20484 GCF_004321495.1 Pseudomonas sp. Sample_10 | reverse complement strand
TTGATGGTCTCGTCGATCTCGTAAACGTAGAACTCCATCTTGTCGAGTTCTTGCAGCAGATCGTTAGGGAATTCGATGTCGGCCTTGTCGATTTCATCGATCAGCAGGATCACCCGTTCGTCGGACTCGAAGGCTTCCCAGAGCTTGCCTTTTTTCAGGTAATTACGGACGTCGTGGACCTTTTCGTTGCCCAGTTGCGAGTCGCGCAGACGGCTCACCGCGTCGTACTCGTAAAGGCCTTGATGAGCCTTGGTGGTGGATTTGATGTGCCAGGTGATCAGCTTGGCGCCAAAGGATTCGGCCAGTTGTTCGGCGAGCATGGTCTTGCCGGTGCCCGGTTCGCCCTTGACCAGCAATGGCCGCTCCAGGGTGATGGCGGCGTTGACCGCCAGCTTCAGGTCATCGGTGGCGACGTAGGCCTGGGTGCCTTCGAACTTCATCTGCTAATCCTCGAACGGTAACGCCGACCTGAAGGGCAGGGCGGGGCGCAATAAAATAGTCAGCCCCGACTATAACGCGCTGCCCGGTCGACTGTGAACGCAGACGGCTTATTCAGTCTCTGAATGGAGCGTCACATCTTGACTCAGTCTCGGCGGCTGGCCAGTATTGAGCTATCGCCACAATGGCGATAGCTTGCGATGCATGTCTACCAGATATCGGTTTCGAGATACCTATCGCATTCAGTTGCGCGAAAAGGATCATCCGCCACCTCACGTCCACCTGGTCGGTGGCGGGCTGGATGTGATGTTGAGCCTGGAAACCATCGAAGTGATGGCGGGCAAGGCACCGCCGCTGATTATCAAGGAGGCGCAGCAATGGGTCAGGGCTCATCAGGCGCAATTGCTGGAGGATTGGAAACAATGTTACCCATGAAACGACCACGATTGTCGGCGGTTCAGGCTTTGCCTGATTACCGGATGGCCCTGACCTTCATTGACGGTCAGCAATTGATTCTGGATTTGAGCCAAGACCTGCAAGCCTTTGCGGGGCTACAACCGCTGTTGGGAAGTGCTTTTGAACAGGTCGTGCTGGGGGATGACGGCTGGTTCGTCGAATGGCCCGAGCAGGACATCCAGATTGGCGCCGATACCTTGTATCTGGATGCTCTCGCGCAAAATGCGTCGGATGAAAATACCCGCATTTTTATCGACTGGCGTGCACGCACCGGCTTGTCACTCAATCAGGCCGCCGAGGCACTGGGAGTTAGCAGCCGCAGTATCAGCCGCTACAGCAGCGGTCGCGAGGCGGTGCCACGTTCTCTGGCTTTGGCGTGTCTGGGCTGGGATTATTTGCAACTGCAATCGAAAAGCCCCAGGGCAGCCGAGGAAAACGGCCGCTACATCGTCACGCGTAAGCGTTAATCGCTGTCCGGCTTCGATCGCTCGTAGCGCGCATTGAATGCCTGGATGAAACCATTGCGCAAAATCTGCAAAAACGCTTCGAAAGCGCTGATATCTTGCTGGTGCACGCTGCCGCTGAGTTCGACCCGGGTGGCGAACTGGTTTTTACCCTGATTCTTCAGCACGGTTTCGGTACCGCCCACCAGCGCTTCCCAGACTGAGCGGAACAGGCCTTTTTTTTCGTTTTCCACGTCTTGTTGCCAGTTGAATACATCGACGTCGCGCAACAGCGGCTTTATGTAGCCTTTGAGCCGGCCTTTGTTCGCTTCGGCTTCGATCACCACATCGCCATGGCCGGCATTGAAGTCGAACTTGCCATAGGCAGAAGCAAAGTCATTCATGCGTTTGAGCTCGATTTTCCTGGCTCGCATGCGGAATTCAAACTCCTCGAAATTGCTCATTGGATCGAAGGTCGCAGTGGTTTCAAGCGGTGCGTGCCCCAGCAGCAACGCCTTGCCTTCGAACCGTGCGTCGCGTTTGCCTTCGGTGTCGACCACGTTGGTCAGGTTGAAAATGCTCGCGTCGACATTGGTGGCATTCATGTTCACCGGAGGTTTTGAATTGAAGTTACGGAAACTGATTTTGCCGTCCCGGATCCGCACTTCGTTCAAGGTGATGGGCAACAGTTTGCCCAGCTGCGCCCGCCAGTCGGTGCCCTGGCCGGTCTGAGAGTTCTTTTTGTTGGCGCCACCGTCGACGAAGTTCACTTCGGGTTTGATGAACTGGACTTCGGCGACGACCGCATGGTCGTGCCAGAGCGAGTGCCAGCTGACAGAGAGGTCGATCAACGGCGCATTGACGAAGGGTACCGGTACCTTGCCATCGACCTTGACGATTTTCAGCCCGTTGATTTTGTAGGCGCCACGCCACAAGGCCAGGTCCACGTCGGTAATCTGGCCGCGATAATCGCCCATGTCTGCCAACCGGTCGTTCAAGTAGTCACGCACCAGGTAGGGCAGTGCGAAATGCAGGACAATCAGCAGCACAACAAGGCCGGCGAGGGTCCATAGCGGCCAGCTGTATCGACGTTTCATAGTGGCAAATCTCTGGCGATCTAAAGCCATTGACTGCACTGGCGTCTGGACGTTCGACCCGACTGGACGCCTACCGGCAAGAGGCTTACCTTGATGCCCTATTTCAATGCTGTCGTAAGGACCCAGCCATGAGCCGTATTTTTGCTGACAACGCCCATTCCATCGGCAATACGCCGCTGGTTCAAATCAACCGTATTGCCCCTCGCGGTGTGACCATCCTGGCCAAGATCGAAGGGCGAAACCCCGGTTACTCGGTCAAATGCCGGATTGGCGCCAACATGATCTGGGATGCCGAAGGCACCGGCAAACTCAAGCCGGGCATGACCATTGTCGAACCGACTTCCGGTAACACCGGTATTGGCCTGGCATTTGTCGCCGCCGCGCGGGGCTACAAACTGATGCTGACCATGCCGGCATCCATGAGCATCGAACGCCGCAAGGTGCTCAAGGCACTGGGGGCCGAACTGGTACTGACCGAGCCGGCCAAAGGCATGAAGGGTGCCATTGAAAAGGCCGGTGAAATCGTCGCGAGCGATCCGTCCTCGTACTTCATGCCGGCACAATTCGATAACCCGGCAAACCCGGCCATCCATGAAAAAACCACCGGTCCGGAAATCTGGAATGACACGGATGGCGCGGTGGATGTTCTGGTGGCAGGTGTAGGAACCGGTGGAACCATTACCGGTGTGTCGCGGTATATCAAGAATACCCAGGGCAAACCGATTCTCTCGGTGGCGGTCGAACCGGTCGTTTCGCCGGTGATCACTCAGTTGATGGCCGGTCAGGAAATCAAGCCGAGCCCGCACAAGATCCAGGGAATTGGTGCCGGTTTCGTGCCGAAGAACCTCGACTTGTCGATGGTTGATCGCGTCGAGCTGGTCAGCGACGAAGAGTCCAAGGCCATGGCCCTGCGTCTGATGCAGGAGGAAGGCATTCTGTGCGGTATCTCCTGCGGTGCGGCGATGGCGGTAGCGGTGAGGTTGGCCGAAACCCCGGAAATGCAGGGCAAAACCATCGTGGTGATCCTGCCGGACTCTGGGGAGCGCTACTTGTCGAGCATGTTGTTCAGCGATCTGTTTACCGACCAGGAGAACCAGCAGTAAACCGCTTTCGTTCGGGTGAGGATGGAGAAGGGGCATAGGCCTTCTCCATCGAGGCTGATGGTCGTCAGCCAGCGTTCAGGCCCTGCGTGTTAACAAGTGCTTTGTTGCGTAATCGTTAACACTGAATGTCGGGGCCGGCGGGTTTTTCCCTTGGTTGGTCGTGTTTATCATGCCAGCAGCAACGTCGGGTAAATGGCGTTGTGTAACGTGTCTGTCACCAAGGAGCTGTTGATGACCTTTTCCTTTGCCGCGAAGGCGTCGTTGTTGCTGCTGTTTCTGGGCAGTACCCTCTATGTGCATTTACGTGGCAAGGCGCGTTTGCCGGTCCTGCGCCAGTTCGTCAACCACTCGGCCCTCTTTGCCCCTTATAACGCCCTGATGTATCTGTTTTCCAGCGTGCCTTCGAAACCTTATCTGGACCGCAGCCGGTTTCCCGAGCTGGATTGTCTCAAGGACAACTGGGAAGTCATTCGCGACGAAGCGATGGACCTGTTCGACGAGGGTTACATCCGCGCTGCGGAGAAAAACAACGACGCCGGATTTGGATCGTTCTTCAAGAAAGGCTGGAAGCGCTTCTATCTCAAGTGGTACGACAAACCATTACCTTCGGCAGAGCTGCTATGTCCGAAAACAGTGGAACTGGTCAGCAGCATTCCCAACGTCAAGGGCGCGATGTTTGCGCTTCTGCCAGGCGGCAGTCACCTCAACCCGCACCGTGATCCATTCGCCGGTTCCCTGCGTTATCACCTGGGCCTGTCAACCCCGAACTCCGATGACTGCCGCATCTTCGTCGACGGTCAGGAGTACGCCTGGCGCGACGGTGAGGACGTGATGTTTGACGAGACTTATGTGCATTGGGTGAAGAACGAGACCGACAAGACTCGCGTCATCCTGTTCTGCGATATCGAGCGACCGTTAAGCAACCGATTGATGACCCGCATCAACCGTTCGATCAGTGCTTTTCTGGGCCGCGCCACCGCGCCGCAGAACCTCGATGACGAACGGGTAGGCGGGATTAATCAGGCGTATGCCTGGAGCAAGGGCTTCAGCGACACATTCAGCGGGGCAGTCAAACAGTGGAAACGCGGTAATCCCAAGGCCTACCGAGCCTTGCGCCCGGTGTTGGTGGTGGTGGTGCTGATGGTGTTGGGGTACTGGTTGTTCGGGTGATTGCCTGCATCACAAAAACTCGGATGTAGCATAGGCCCGGCACTAGGCGCCGGGCCTTTTTCATTTGCTCAACGCATGCTCGGCCCTTACCGAATTCATGAACGCCTGCATCGCCGATGACTGGATGCGATGACGTCGTGTGATCAATCCATACGGTGGCAAGCGTGCTTCGAATTTGATCGGCAACACAGCCAGCAAGTCGCGGCCGGGATAATCCTCGACCACCGACAGCGGTGTGACGCCGAGCATGTCGGTTTGTTGAATCAACGACAGCAAGGTCATGATCGAGGTGGTTTCGACGATGCTGCTCGGGATATCGACCCGGGCATTGTGGAACACCTGATTGATGATCGCGCGCATCGGGCTCGGGTGCTGTTGCAAGACCCAGGTCATGTTCTGCAACTCGGCCCAGCTCAGTTGCGTCTCCTTCGCCAATGGGTTTTGCGCACCGGCGATCACGCACAGGGCTTCTTCGCCAAGGCTGTCGAACAACAGTTCTTCGGCACGTGCGCCGACCGGGATCCGCCCCAATACGACGTCCAGTTGATCCTGCAACAGCGCCTGCACCAGCACGTCGCTGGTGTCGACTTGAATGCTCATCGACAAGCGTGGATGGCTTTGTTTCAAGGTCGCGATGGTGCGTGTCAGCAAACTCGAAGCCAGTGCCGGGATCGCGCCGACTGCCACCCGGCCCAGATTGCCGGATTCAAGTGCGACCAGTTCTTCGCGCATGCCGCTGAGTTCGGCGAAGACCATGCGCGCGTAGTAAATGACGGTTTCGCCGAACGGGGTGGGGCGCATGCCGCGGGGTAGGCGTTCGAACAACTCGACACCGAGCAAGTCCTCGGCTTCGTGGAGCATTTTGGTGGCAGCGGGTTGGGTCATGCCGATGTGATCGGCGGCGCGGCGCAGCGAACCGAATTCCTGTAACGCCAGCATCAGGCGCAGTTGGCGCAGACGCAGTCGACTATGGATGACATTGGCAACAGGAATTCGGGTCATGGGCTGCGCTCGCAGAAAAGTCTGCGGCAAGCCTGACAACAAATGTCAGGCGTTGCCAGCTTTGCTGTGTCACAGCACCGATTTTGCCTTGGCGACGTGGGATTTGCGCAAGCCCAACAGCGTGCCCAGCGCCTTGGATATCAACGGCCAGAACAGCATCAGCAGCGCTGCAGTGGTCAGGCTGCCGACCAATGGGTTGGACCAGAAAATCCCCAGTTGCCCGTCAGAGAACAGCATCGACTGACGGAATGCATCTTCGGCCTTGTCTCCCAAAACCGCCGCCAGCACCAGCGGCGCAATAGGGTAGCCGAGTTTCTTGAACAGGTAACCCAGCGCACCGAAGCCCAGCATCAGTACGACGTCGAAGAACGAGTTGTGCACCGAGTACGCGCCGATGGCACAAACCATGATGATGATCGGCGCGATGATCGAAAACGGAATGCGCAGGATCGAGGCGAACAGCGGCACAGTGGCCAACACCACGATCAGGCTGACCACGTTGCCCAGGTACATGCTGGCGATCAGGCCCCAGACGAAGTCATGTTGTTCGACAAACAGCGTCGGCCCGGGGTGCAGGCCCCAGATCATCAAGCCACCGAGCATTACCGCCGCCGTGGCCGAACCCGGAATACCCAGGGTTAGCATCGGCAGCAGCGCGCTGGTGCCGGCGGCGTGGTCGGCGGTTTCCGGGGCGATCACGCCTTCGACTTCGCCTTTGCCGAAGTTCTCGCGGTTCTTCGAAAAGCGCCGTGCCAGGCTGTAGCTCATGAACGATGCCGCCGTCGGGCCGCCGGGGGTGATGCCCATCCAGCAACCGACCAGGGTGCTGCGCACAATGGTCCACCAGTAGCGTGGCAATTTCGCCCAGGTGCGCAAGATCACCATCGGCGTAATGCGTGCGTGTTCACCGCGGAATACCAAACCTTCCTCTACGGTGCAGAGGATTTCGCCGATGCCGAACAGACCGATCACCGCCACTTCAAAACTGATCCCGGTCATCAGGATCGGCTGGTCGAACGTCAGGCGCAGGTTGCCCGAAACGGTGTCCATGCCCACGGCCGCCATGGCGAAACCGATCATCATCGCCACCACCGTTTTCAGCGGCGGGTTCTTGCTCATGCCAATGAACGTACAGAACGCCAGCAGGTACACCGCGAAAAACTCCGGTGAGCTGAAGGACATGGCGAACGCGGCGATTTTCGTCGACAGGAACGTCAGCAGCAACACGCCGCACAAGGCACCGATCAGGGCCGAACTGA
Organism: Pseudomonas sp. Sample_10; assembly: GCF_004321495.1. NCBI lineage: Bacteria > Pseudomonadati > Pseudomonadota > Gammaproteobacteria > Pseudomonadales > Pseudomonadaceae > Pseudomonas > Pseudomonas sp. Sample_10. Next base: position 13,516 of record NZ_RCOE01000296.1, on the reverse strand, counting down.
ACGCGGCGGTCAACGCTTCGGCAGCGCGGCCTTCACGGGCCATCGGGTAGCCGTCGAAGGTGGTCGCCACCGATGAGGGTTCACCGGGGATGTTGAACAGGATCGAGGTGATCGAGCCGCCGAACAGCGCGCCCCAATACATGCACGACAGCAGAATGATCGCCGACACGGGCGACATGGTGAAGGTCAATGGCAGCAACAGTGCCACGCCGTTGGGGGCGCCGAGACCGGGCAACACACCGACCAGGATGCCCAGCAAAACGCCGACCACCATCAGGCCAATGTGGCCCGGGGTCAGGATCAGGTTCATGCCTTGCAACAGGGAATCGAATTCGCTCATTTGAAGTTTCTCCCGGCCAGGGCAATCCAGTCGCCCATCGGACCGGCATCCAGCGGGACCTTGAACCACAGCGCGAAAATCAGATAGCTGGCAAGTACCGCGCCGAGGGACACGCTGGCGATCATCCATTTGCCGTACGGTTTTGCACGGACTTTGTCACGCCACATGAACCAGGCAATGAACGCCGCCGATGCCAGGTAGATACCGGTGAACGGCATGGCAGCCACGAACAGCGCAATCGGTACAAACACCGACATCACTTGCTTGAAGGCATCGCGATTGACGAAGGCCACGCTCAAGGCGTGCCAGCGCACCAGCGTCAACACGCCATTGGCGACGCTGGCGGCGCTCAGCAGCAGGCCGATGTAGAACGGGAAATAACCCGGCTCGGGGCCGGCATCACCCCAGCCGATGCCTTGTTCGACACTGCCGAACATCACCACGGCGCCGATCAGGGTGGTGAACAGCGTCAGGCCGAGTTCGACCCAACGGGTGCCGACCAGCGCCGGTGAATCCGAAGAATGGGACATCAAACACCTCCAGCAGGTGACGGCCGCCCTTGAGCGAGCGGCCCTGGCAACTTCAGTTTTTCAGCCAGCCGGCTTCCTTGAACACCGGAGTGACGCGGGCGGTGTCTTTTTCGATGTAGGCGGTCAACGGTTCGCCTTCGAGGAACGTCGGCACCAGCGCGTTCTGTTTGACGTAAGCCTTGAACTCATCAGTCTGGGTGACTTTGCGCATCAGCTCGACATAGAACGCCCGTTGTTCAGCGCTGACATCGCCGGGCATGAACACGGTGCGTGGGAAGCGATACTGGTCGATACCCAGACCCTGCTCATGACAGGTCGGAACGTCGGCCCAGGATTTGTCGCCGGCGACTTTTTCGGTATAGCCCATGCGCTCCTTACTGAAGACGCAGAGTGGTTCGACCTGATCGCCACGCCACTGGCTGATGCTTTCGCTGGGGTTGTTGACGTTGGCGGCGATGTGTTTGCCAGCCAGTTGGGTGGCAGCTTCACTGCCGCTCTTGAACGGGATGTACACCAGTTTGCTGTTGTTGGTCTGATTGAGCAGCAGGGTCAGGGTCTGGTCGACGTCCTTGGACTGGCTGCCACCCATGCGCAGTTTCGATGGATCAGCCTTGGCCGCTTCGTAGAAACCTTTCGCGTCTTTCCACGGCGCGCCTTTGTAGCTCCAGAGAATGAAGTCATCTTCGGCCACGGCGGCAATCGGGGTCAGTTCCTGCCATTGATAGCCGAGCTTGGACACCAGCGGCAGCAAATAAATGTTGTTGGTACCGATCACCAGTTTCTCGGCATCGCCTTTGTTCATCTTCATGTCGAGGAACGCTTCGGCACCGTTGCCGCCGCCCTTGTTGAGAACGATGGTGTTGACGTCGAGCAGCTTGTGGGTGGTGATGATCGACTGTATCAGGCGACCGAGTTGGTCGGTGCCGCCACCGGGGCCACCGGCAACGACGATTTCGACGTTCTTGTCCGGTTGCCAGGCGGCCTGAGCAAGAGCAGGAAGCGCGCCAGCGGCGACCAGGGTGCAGCCAAGAAACAGACGGGATGTGCGACGGACGAATGCATTTCGCATGATGGAAGAGCCTCGTTTTTGTATTTGTTATAAGTGACTTGTCTGCGCAGTGAAGCCGCAAGCCTGGTCCTGAGTGTGGGAAGGTGTTGTCGCCGCGTCTAGTCAAAACAATACATACACCGATAGCCTGGGGTTATAGCTTGTAAAACGAGGCTGAAGTTATTGCAGGGGTGAGCCTGCTCGCAATGGAATCGGCACATGACATAACCCGAGGCTATCGCCTTATTTCAAGTTTTGATTAGACGGTTATCACCAGGCCTTTGATAGTACTCAGCAATGCCGCATGTGGGAGGCTAATGATGTCCCATACAAGAACAATAAAAGAGGTTCGCGCCATGGCTCGTCCCAGCGTGGCCTGAACCCTTGAGGAGTGAAGCATGAAAAAAACCACGATTGCCATGGTCCTCGGAGACCCTGCGGGCATTGGCCCGGAGTTGATTGCACGTCTGCTGGCCGAACCGGAAGTACGCAACAAGGCCAACGTGATCCTGATCGCCGACGAAGCGGAAATGCGTCGCGGCATGCGCATCGCCGCCGTGGAATTCCCCTATCGCCGGGTAGAGTCACTTGAGCAGCTATCGTTCGTTGATGAGACGCCACTTTTTTACGACTTTCGCGGCGACGCGATCGGTGAATTCCCGCGCAGCGAAGCCAGTGTGATTGGCGGTCGCTACAGCCTCGACACGCTGGAACAGGCCCTGCGCCTGACCGAAGCGGGGACTACCGATGCGATCCTGTTCGGCCCCCTGAACAAGACCTCACTGCACATGGCCGGTATGGCGCACAACGACGAATTGCACTGGTTTGCCGAGTTGCTGGATTTCCACGGACCGTTTTGCGAATTCAACGTGCTCGACAATCTGTGGACTTCACGGGTGACGTCACACGTCGCCCTGGCCGAGGTCTCGGGCCTGCTCAGCCAGGAGCGGGTGGTGGAAGCGATTCAATTGATCGATACCGCGCTCAAGCGCAACGGCCTGGAGAAACCGCGCATCGGCGTTTGCGGCCTGAACCCGCACAACGGCGACAACGGCTCGTTCGGCCGCGAAGAACTGGACATCATCGGCCCGGCGGTGCGCTCGGCGCAGGCACTGGGCATTGCAGCGGAAGGGCCGTATCCCGGGGACACGATTTTCTTGAAGGTACAGGGCGATGCCAGTGCCTTCGACGCGGTTGTCACCATGTACCACGACCAGGGCCAGATCGCGATCAAGTTGATGGGCTTCTCCCGTGGCGTGACGGTGCAGGGCGGCTTGCCAATCCCGATCACCACTCCGGCCCATGGCACTGCGTTTGATATTGCAGGGCAGGGCAAGGCCAATGTCGGCGCCACGCGCCAGGCGTTCGAGATTGCTTGCCGGATGGGCGCCAACAGCTACTGATCCACTTTTTCCAACAACCTGAACTCCCTGTGGGAGCGGGCTCGCCCGCGATAGCGGTCTGTCAGTTACAGCACATGTGACTGACCTGACGCCATCGCGGGCAAGCCCGCTCCCACAGTTTTTTTGCGTGCCGGTTCGATAACCCTACCTCGCTACAAAATCCTTTATGTGATCACCCCTGGTTATCGCCGGATACGCATAAGTGATTATCCGCAGTCCCCGCACGCTGGCTAAAGTCGCCCCATCGAATGCCGGAGCCCTCCCAGAAAAGGCGCTGTGCACACGACTGACAATGACAAGAAGCCGACAGCCCAAGGAACTGTATTCATGAAAATCAAAGCGATCCGTACCCGCGTATTCGAGTGGAAAGGCAAAGTCGTTCCACCGCAAGCGCACTTCTGCACCAACGCCAGCGACATCCTGTTCGAGCGCGGCGACGCCATGGGCTCGTTCCGTTTCCACGGCTGGCTGGTGGTGGAAGTCGAGACCGACACCGGTCTTGTCGGCATCGGTAACTGCGCCTTGGCACCCCGTGTGGCCAAGGAAATCATCGACACCTACCTGGCCCCGATCGCCATCGGCGAAGACCCGTTCGACAACGAATACATCTGGCAGAAAATGTACCGCCAGAGCCACGCCTGGGGCCGCAAAGGTATCGGCATGGCGGCGATCTCGGCGATCGACATCGCCATCTGGGACATCATGGGCAAAGCCGTCAACAAACCGGTGTTCAAGTTGCTTGGCGGGCGCACCAAGGAAAAGATCTGGACCTACGCCTCCAAGCTCTACGCCAACGACAACCTCGACCTGTTCCTCGAAGAAGCCCAAGGCTATCTGAATCAGGGTTTCACCGCGCTGAAGATGCGCTTCGGCTACGGTCCGAAAGACGGCCCGGCGGGCATGCGTCGCAACATCGAACAAGTGCGTGCCCTGCGCCAACTGGCCGGCCCTGACGTCGACATCATGCTCGAATGCTACATGGGCTGGACCCTGGAATACGCACGTCGCATGTTGCCGAAGCTGGCCGAATTCGAACCGCGCTGGCTGGAAGAGCCGGTGATCGCCGATGACATCGAAGGCTACATCGAACTGAAAAAAATGGGGATCATGCCGATCTCCGGCGGCGAGCACGAATTCACCTCCTACGGTTTCAAGGACTTGCTGGAACGCCGCGCCGTCGACGTGATCCAGTACGACACCAACCGCGTCGGCGGCATCACCGCTGCGCGCAAGATCAACGCCATGGCCGAAGCCTGGTCGGTGCCGGTGATCCCTCACGCCGGGCAGATGCACAACTATCACCTGACCATGTCTACCACCGCCTCACCGATGGCAGAGTTCTTCCCGGTGTTCGACGTCGAAGTCGGCAACGAACTGTTCTACTACGTGTTCAAAGGCGAGCCGCAACCGGTCAACGGCTACATCCAGCTCGATGACCACAAGCCGGGCCTGGGCCTGGAAATCTCCGATGAATACCTGAGCGACTTCAACATCATCGAGTGACCTGCAGGCGCCGTCACTCAGCGGCGCCCACCCTGACTTTCTGGAGGGCCACCATGCGCCTGATTCAATTCGAAAACGCCGCCGGGGAACGCCAGGTCGGACTCGTCGACGGGGCACAAGTCCAAGTGCTTCAGGGCACCCGCAACACCCGTGAACTGGCACTTGCAGCGATCCGCGGCAAGCGCAGCCTGCAAGAGGAGGTCGCCTCGCGCGGTACAGCGCCGGGCCCGGATTACGCACAGCTGTTGCAACAAGGCAAAGTCCTGCCACCACTGGACCATGAAGACCCGGCGCATTGCCTGATCAGCGGCACCGGTCTGACGCATCTGGGCAGCGCCTCGGCGCGGGACAAAATGCACCAGCATGACGGTGCGGTCGAAGCCGGCATGACCGACACCATGCGCATTTTCAAATGGGGCCTTGAAGGCGGCAAGCCCGCGGCGGGGCAGGTCGGTGCGCAACCGGAATGGTTCTACAAGGGCGACGGCAGTATCGTCGTGCGCCCCGGCGCGGACTTCCCGGTGCCGCCGTTCGCCGAAGATGCCGGCGAAGAGCCGGAGCTGACCGGCCTGTACGTGATTGGCGACGATGGCCTGCCGTATCGGGTCGGTTATGCATTGGGTAATGAGTTCTCCGACCACGTCATGGAACGGCGCAATTACCTGTACCTCGCCCACTCGAAGTTGCGCAGTTGCTCCTACGGTCCGGAATTGCGCGTTGGGGAGCTGCCCAAGCACCTGGTCGGCACCAGCCGCATCAAACGCAATGGCGAAACGATCTGGGAGAAGGAATTTCTCAGCGGCGAAGACAACATGTGCCACAGCCTGGCCAACCTCGAATTCCATCACTTCAAATACGCGCAGTTTTTGCGTCCCGGCGATGTTCATGTGCATTACTTCGGCACCGCTACCCTGTCATTCGCCGACGGTGTGAAGACCCAGCCCGGGGATCGTTTTCAGATCAGCCTCGATGAGTTCGGCGCGCCGCTGGTCAACGGTATCGGCGAAAGTGCCCAGCCGTTGGGCATCGGGCAGGTGCGCACCCTCTGACAAGGATCGGGAAAATCCGACGAACCTGCGGAAGCTGGCTTGCCAGCGATTGGCCCTCAAGCCCTGCACCGATTTTTCGGATGCCATCGCCGGCAAGCCGGCTCCCACAGGTCGCGTACCCGTTCCTGCAAATCTTCAGGAAGTTTCTTATGACCACGCTTCTCGGACACAACTACATCGGCGGCCGTCGCAGCGCCAACGGCACCTTGCAACTGCAAAGCCTCGATGCGACCACCGGCGAGCCCTTGCCCGGCCATTTCTTTCAAGCATCGGAAGCCGAAGTGGATGCCGCCGCCAAAGCCGCCGCGGCGGCGTACCCGATCTACCGCAACCTGAGCGCGGAAAAGCGCGCGAAGTTTCTCGATGCAATCGCCGATGAAATCGATGCATTGGGCGATGACTTCGTCGCCACCGTCTGCCGAGAAACCGCCTTGCCTGTCGGACGTATCCAGGGTGAGCGCGGGCGAACCAGCGGCCAGTTGCGCCTGTTTGCCAAGGTGCTGCGACGCGGTGATTTCTACGGCGCGCGCATCGACCGCGCGTTACCTGATCGCCAGCCTCTGCCACGCCCGGATCTGCGTCAGTACCGCATCGCCCTGGGACCGGTGGCGGTGTTCGGCGCGAGCAACTTTCCGCTGGCGTTTTCCACGGCTGGCGGTGACACCGCTTCGGCGCTCGCCGCCGGTTGCCCGGTGGTGTTCAAGGCTCACAGCGGGCACATGGCAACCGCCGAGTGGGTAGCGGACGCGATCATCCGTGCCGCCGAACGCACGGAAATGCCCGCGGGCGTGTTCAACATGATTTATGGCGGTGGCGTCGGCGAATGGCTGGTCAAGCATCCGGCGATCCAGGCGGTGGGCTTCACCGGTTCGCTCAAGGGTGGCAATGCCTTGAGCCACATGGCCGCCACCCGGCCGCAGCCGATCCCGGTGTTTGCCGAAATGTCGAGCATCAACCCGGTATTCCTGCTGCCCGAAGCATTGGCGGTGCGCGGCGAACAGATCGCCGCACAACTGGCCGCTTCGGTGACGCTCGGCTGTGGCCAGTTTTGTACCAATCCGGGATTGGTCATCGGCCTGCGGTCGCCGCAGTTCAGCCTGTTTCTGCAAACCTTCTGCGCGAGCATGAACCAGCAACCGCCACAAACCATGCTCAACGCTGGTGCCCTGGCCAGTTACGGTCGAGGTCTTGGCGAGTTGCACGAACATCCGGGCCTGACGCATGTGGCCGGTAAGCCGCAACAGGGCAATCAGGCGCAGCCGCAAGTGTTCAAGGCCGATGTCAGCCTGTTGCTCAAGGGCGATGAATTGTTGCAGGAGGAGGTGTTCGGGCCGACCACCATCGTCATCGAAGTTGAAGATCGCGCGCAGTTGGCGGCAGCGTTGCACGGCCTGCGCGGGCAATTGACGGCGACGTTGATCGGCGAGCCGGACGAGTTGCTGGAGTACCGCTGGCTGGCTGAAATGCTGCAAGAGAAAGTCGGGCGGATCCTGCTCAACGGCTATCCGACCGGAGTCGAAGTGTGTGAGGCGATGGTGCATGGCGGGCCGTATCCGGCGACGTCTGACTCGCGGGGAACGTCGGTGGGCACGCTGGCCATCGACCGCTTTCTGCGACCGGTGTGCTTCCAGAATTATCCGGATGGGTTGTTGCCCGAGGCGTTGCAGAACGCCAATCCGCTGGGAATTCGGCGGCTGGTGGATGGGGAGGTGAGTGCTTCGGCCTTGTAGTGTCTGAACTGACGCCATCGCTGGCAAGCCAGCTCCCACAGTGATGGGTGTCGTGCACATGATTTGTGCTTGGCACTGAACCCTGTGGGAGCTGGCTTGCCAGCGATGGCGTCATCAGCCGCACTACAAATCTACTTGGCCGCCACCACAGCGCCCTTCATCACTGTGGGCTTCAACACCATCCACAACGCCACCGCAATCAACAAGCCGCCATAGACATGCGCCATCGACAGCGGCTCATCCAGAAACAGTGCGCCCCACAACACGCCGAACAGCGGAATCAGGAAGGTCGTGGTCATCGACTTTACCGGGCCGACCGAACTCAGCAGGCGGAAGTAAATGATGTACGCAAACGCCGTGCATCCCAGGCCCAATCCCAGCAATGATAGCCAGACACTCCAACCGCCCCAGCTGGCGGGTGGTTGGCTGATCACGCTGTAGCCAAATAGCGGCAGCAGGAACAACGTCGCCCCCAGCATGCTGCCCAGCGCCGACAAACGGCTGTCCAGACCGCCGGCCTGATCCAGCCATCGGCGCGCCAGAAACCCGGCAAATCCGTAGCAAGTGGTTGCGAGCAGGCAGGCGACGGCTCCCATCAGCAGTTCCATATCGAACGCCACCGGACCGGCACGGGTCAGCACGCCCACGCCGAACAACCCGAGGAATACGCCGCCGAGCTTGGCGCCAGTGAGCCTTTCATGAAAAAACAGGCCGCCGATCAGCACGCCCATCAACGGTGTGGTGGCATTGAAAATCGACGAATAGCCCGCCGGAAGCACCTGCGCGGCCACCGAATAGAGCGTCGCCGGAATGCCGGAGTTGATCACCCCGAGCAGCATCACGGTTTTGAGTTTGCCCTTGAAATCCCAACTGATGCGCATCAGCCCGAGGATCACCAGCAGTCCGGCAGCGGCGATCGAGACGCGGAAAAAAGCGGTAGGAAGGCTGCCGATCACCGGCGCAATGATGCGCATGAACAGGAAGCTCGCACCCCAAATGGCCGCAAGCGACAGTAATCGGAATAAATCGACAGGGTTCACAGCACATTCCTTCCTTGTTGGGGACGAGAGTGTTGCCGAGCGCCTGATCGATGGCAACCGGAAAACGAGCAGAGAACTCTCAAGCGCCTCAATCCCATGGCGCCCGGAAAATTACGCTTCTCCTGCACCCGCTTCACTGGCTAAGCTCAGGGCTCACGAATTCCCGCAGAGGTCTCACCATGCCGCAGCAATGGCCAGCCGCCGACATCGCCCGCTTGATCCTCGATGGCTTTGACGATTACCGCGAGCATTTTCGCCAGATCACCGACGGCGCCCGGGCGCGCTTCGAACAGGCCAAGTGGCAGGAGGCGCAGGCGGCGTCGGCCGCGCGGATCAACCTGTACGAAGAAAAGGTCAGTGAAACGGTGGGCCGCCTGCGCACTGCCTTTGACCCCGACACACTGGACGTCAGTTGCTGGCCGCTGGTGAAAAGCGCTTACATCAGTCTGATCGACTTGCGCTTCGACGATGAACTGTCCGAAACCTGGTACAACTCGATTTTCTGCGGCCTGTTCAGCCATGACCTGATCAGCGATGGCTGCATGTTCATCCACACCACCCGGCCAAGCCTGCGCCGGGCTCGTGCTGCGCAAACCCGCACCTACAAGCCTCAGGGACAGTTGTCCGGGATGCTCGCGAGCATCTTTGCCGACTACCGTTTCAGCGAGGAATACGCCGACTTGCCCGGCGACCTGAAGCGTCTCGAAGCACAACTGCGCGAGAACCTCCCGGACTGGGTGTGCAAGGACCCGGACCTGAGCGTCGAACTGTTTTCCTCGGTGCTGTACCGCAACAAGGGCGCGTACCTGGTGGGGCGCATCTACACCGCCGATGAGCAATGGCCGCTGGCAATCCCGCTGCTGCACCTTGAGGGGCGCGGCATCCAGATCGATGCGCTGATCACCGACGAAGCGGACGTGTCGATCATCTTCTCGTTCACCCGTTCGTATTTCATGGTGGATGTGCCGGTTCCGGCGGAGTTCATCGGCTTCCTCAAACGCATCCTGCCGGGCAAGCACATCGCCGAGCTGTACACCTCGATCGGTTTCTACAAGCACGGCAAGTCCGAGTTCTACCGGGCGTTGATCAATCACCTGGCCAACACCGACGACCAGTTCATCATGGCCCCCGGCGTGCGTGGCATGGTGATGAGCGTGTTTACCCTGCCGGGGTTCAACACCGTTTTCAAAATCATCAAGGACCGGTTTTCGCCGTCGAAAAACGTCGACCGCGCCACGGTGATCGAAAAGTACCGCCTGGTGAAAAGCGTCGACCGCGTCGGGCGCATGGCCGATACCCAGGAGTTTGCCGACTTCCGTTTCCCGTTGAGCAAGTTCGATCCGGCGTGCCTGGAAGAGTTGCTTGAAGTCGCGCCATCGACGGTGTCGGTGGAAGGCGACACGGTGCTGATCCGCCACTGCTGGACCGAACGCCGCATGACCCCGCTGAACCTGTACCTGGAAAACGCCAACGAAGCGCAGGTACACGAGGCATTGGAAGATTACGGCCTGGCGATCAAGCAATTGGCGGCGGCGAACATTTTTCCCGGTGACATGCTGCTGAAAAACTTCGGCGTAACCCGTCACGGCCGCGTGGTGTTCTACGACTACGACGAAATCTGTTTCCTGACCGAAGCCAATTTCCGCCACATCCCGCAACCGCGGACCCCGGAAGACGAAATGGCGTCCGAACCGTGGTACTCGATCGGGCCGCTGGATGTTTTCCCCGAAGAATTTCCGCCGTTTCTGTTTGCCGATTCCGGACAACGCAAGCTGTTCGAACGTTTGCATGGCGAGTTGTACAACGCCGATTACTGGAAAAGCCTGCAAGAGGCGATTCGGGCGGGGAAGGTGATTGATGTGTTTCCTTATCGGCGTAAAGGCCTGGACAGCGAGTAGATCAGGCTGGCTCGGACCACTGTGGCGAGGGAGCTTGCTCCCGCTGGGGTGCGAGGCACCCCTAAAACCAGGCGCCGCGTAGTTTCAGACTTACCGAGATCACCTGTTAGCGACTGCTGCGCAGCCGAACGGGAGCAAGCTCCCTCGCCACAAAAGCTCCCTCGCCACAAAGGCCCTCTCGCCACAGAAGTGGCCAAATCTGCGACAATCGCGCCCTGCGCCACTAGAAGACTGAATTGCATCCCCGATGACCGACGAATCGCCCTCCATCGACAAACTGCTGAAAAACCTCGATCACGCCATGCTCGCCGACCGCCACCGGCTGCGGCGGCAGTTGCTTGAGCTGCGCAAGAATCCCGACGAAGCCAAATTGGCCCAATGGGTGGCGCGCCTGCAGGCGTCCAGTGATCAGGTGCTGGCCCGCCGCGCCAGCCTGCCGGTGATTCGTTACGACGACAGCCTGCCGATCGCCGCCAAACGCGACGAAATCAAAGAGGCACTGCTCAAGCATCAGGTGCTGATCATCGCCGGCGAAACCGGTTCGGGCAAAACCACCCAGTTGCCGAAAATCTGCCTGGAAATCGGTCGCGGCCAACACGGCCTGATCGGCCACACCCAACCGCGGCGGATCGCTGCGCGCAGTGTCGCCAGTCGGGTCGCCGAAGAGCTGGGTACGCCGTTGGGCGCGTTGGTCGGTTATCAGGTGCGCTTCGAGGATCAAAGCGACTCCAATACCCTGATCAAGCTGATGACCGACGGCATCCTGCTGGCGGAAACCCAGAACGACCGCTATCTGGAACGCTACGACACGATCATCGTCGACGAAGCCCACGAACGCAGCCTCAACATCGACTTCCTGCTCGGCTATCTGAAAACCCTGCTGCCGCGCCGTCCGGACCTGAAAGTCATCATCACCTCGGCGACCATTGATCTTGAGCGTTTCTCCAAGCATTTCGATGATGCGCCGATTGTTGAAGTCTCCGGCCGAACGTTCCCGGTGGACACCTGGTATCGCCCGCTGACCCTGGAACAGGACGAAGAGGGCAACCGCGTCGAGGATGACTTGACCGTGGATCAAGCGATTCTCGCGACTCTCGACGAAATCGCCGCTTATGAGCGCAGTGAACGACGCAGTCCTGGTGACGTGCTGGTGTTCCTGCCGGGCGAGCGCGAAATTCGCGACGCCGCCGACATGCTGCGCAAGGCCCAGCTCAAGCACACCGAGATTTTGCCGTTGTACGCGCGGCTGTCGCCAGCCGAGCAACAACGGATTTTCCAGTCGCATCCAGGCCGTCGCGTGGTGCTGGCGACCAACGTCGCCGAAACCTCGCTGACTGTGCCGGGCATTCGTTACGTGATCGACAGCGGCACCGCGCGCATCAGCCGCTACAGTTATCGCGCCAAGGTCCAGCGTCTGCCCATCGAAGCGATCTCCCAGGCCAGCGCCAACCAGCGCAAGGGCCGTTGCGGGCGAGTCGAGCCGGGCATCTGCGTACGGCTCTACAGCGAAGAAGATTTCCTCGGGCGTCCGGAATTTACCGACCCGGAAATTCTGCGTACCAACCTCGCGGCGGTGATTTTGCAGATGCTGCACCTGCGCCTCGGCGAGGTCACTGCGTTTCCATTTATCGAGCCGCCGGATGGCAAGGCCATCAGCGACGGCTACAACCTGCTGCAAGAGCTCTCGGCGGTGGACCGCAACAGCCAACTGACCCCGCTCGGTCGTCAACTGGCGCGATTGCCGGTGGACCCGCGCATGGGGCGCATGTTGCTCGAAGCGGCCAAGCTCGGCAGCTTGCAGGAAGTGTTGATCGTCGCCAGCGCCATGTCGATCCAGGACCCGCGCGAGCGGCCGCCAGAGCGTCAACAAGCGGCCGACCAGGCCCACGCACAATGGAAGGACGCCGACTCGGACTTCGCCGGGCTGGTCAATCTGTGGCGCGGTTTCGAAGAACAGCGCCAGGCGCTGACCGCCAGTCCGCTGCGTAACTGGTGCCGCAAGAATTTCCTGAATTACCTGCGCCTGCGCGAATGGCGCGATTCCCATCGCCAGTTGAGCCTGATCTGCCGCGACATGCAGCTGAGTCTCAACAAAGAGCCGGCGGACTATCCCAAACTGCACAAAGCAGTGCTGGTTGGCCTGTTAAGCCAGATCGGCCAGAAAACCGAGGACGGCGACTATCTTGGCGCCCGACAGCGGCGATTCTGGATTCACCCGTCGTCGGGCATTGGCAAAAAACGCCCGCAATGGCTGATGGCGGCCGAACTGGTGGAAACCACCAAGCTTTACGCACGAATGGTGGCGAAGATCGATGCCGACTGGATCGAACCGCTGGCCGGGCATTTGATCAAGAAAAACCACTTCGAACCCCATTGGGAGAAGAAGCGCGGGCAAGTCGTGGCGTTCGAGCAGATCACCCTGTTCGGGCTGATTGTGGTCGGTCGCCGGCCGGTGCATTACGGCCCGGTCGACCCGGTGGTGTCGCGTGAGCTGTTTATCCGCGAAGCGCTGGTGCGCGGTGAAATCCAATCGAAAGCCAAGTGCCTGACCGCCAACAAGCAGCTGCTGGAGCAGCTCGACGAACTGGAAGCCAAGGCCCGTCGCCGCGACATTCTCGCCGATGAAGAAACCCTGTACGCCTTCTACGATGCGCGGCTGCCGGCGGAAATTCACCAGACCGCGACGTTCGACAGCTGGTATCGGATCAACAGCCAGAAAGATCCGCAGCTGCTGATCATGCGCGAAGAAGACGTGCTGGCCCGCGAAGCCAGTGAAGTCACCGCGCAGCATTACCCGGACACGCTGCACATCGGCGATCTGGAGTTGGCCCTGAGTTACCACTTCGAACCGAATCACCCGCGCGACGGCGTGACCCTGCGCGTACCGGCGCCGCTGTTGCCGATGCTGCCACCGGAACGCCTGGAATGGCTGGTGCCGGGGCTGATCGAAGCCAAGTGCATTGCCCTGGTGCGCA
>NZ_RCOE01000158.1:0-98928 GCF_004321495.1 Pseudomonas sp. Sample_10 | reverse complement strand
GTAACTGGCGCCGTTGAGGCTGCCCAGGTTCCAGAAGGTCAGGGTGCGCAGCGTGGCGTCGTCGGCCAGGTAAGTGAACAAACCGACACCTGCACCGGCCATGGCGGTCATCGCCACCCCCGCCAACAACATGGTGGCGACGTTGGTCTGGCCATTGCTGCGGCCGAAGCGATACACCACCGCCGTAACGATCAAGCCACCGGCGAAAGCGCATATCGACAGCAGATACGGTTCGATGGCCGGCGACAAACCACCCAGCATGCTGCCACCAACGATGGCGAAAGCCGCGCCGAGCGCCGCACCGCCAGACACTCCCACCAGGCCCGGGTCCGCCAATGGGTTGCGGAACAACCCCTGCATCGCCACGCCCGACAACGCCAGTACCGAACCGACCGCGATGCCGAGCAAGCTGCGTGGCAGGCGGATCTGACCGAGGATCAGCTGCGCCTGTTGCGTGTCATCGCCATTCACTGGCAGGCCAAGCAGACGCAGGCCGGCAAGCAAGGTATCGCCCAACGGCAGGCTGACCGGCCCGAGGGCCAGCGACAACCAGAACACCAGCAGCAATAACAGTCCCAGGGAAATCAGCATCGGCCTTGGCCGAACGATGGCCGTCATTGGGTGATTCCGGGCGGCTGGCACGGGCGCACATCGGCGCACGCCGGCATTGATTTGGAGTGCATCAGGACGCTTCCTCTGTCGATCTGACGGGGGATGATGCCATCAACGCTCCGTTTGCGTACACGCCGAAGCCCGGTCTCTGGGTCGATATCTTCAACTGTAGCGATAAACCTGCAGGAGCGAGCCTGCTCTCGATTGCCGTGTACCAGTCACCTTTAAAGTGACTGACACTCCGCAATCGCGAGCAGGCTCGCTCCTGCAGGGTCTGGGCTTTACCGGTCGAGTTCGGCCAATGCTCGGGAAACCCCGGCGCCATAAAACGGATCGGCCAGGGTGCAATGGGCGATATGCCGTTGCTGCACTTCCTGAGAGACGCCACTGAGCGAGCGCGCGGTGTTGTCGAACAGCGCTTGTTTCTCCGACTCGGACATCAGACGGAACAGGTTGCCGGGCTGTTCGAAGTGATCTTCGTCCACGCGATGATCCCAATGCCCGGCAGCGCCGGAAATCTTCAGCGGCGGTTCGCGCCAGTCCGGTTGATCGGCCCATTGACCATCGCTGTTGGGTACGTACGCCAATTGACCGCCGTAGTTACCGTCCACGCGCATGGCGCCGTCGCGATGAAAGCTGTGCACCGGGCAACGGGCGGCGTTGACCGGGATCTGGTGGTGATTGACCCCCAGGCGATAACGCGCGGCATCGCCGTAGGCAAACAACCGCGCTTGCAGCATCCGGTCGGGTGAGAAGCCGATGCCGGGTACGACGTTCGACGGCGAGAACGCGGCTTGTTCGACTTCGGCGAAGACGTTTTCCGGGTTGCGGTTGAGCTCGAAGTAACCCACCTCGATCAACGGGTAGTCTTTGTGCGGCCAGACCTTGGTCAGGTCGAACGGGTTGACGCCGTGATCATGGGCCTGGTCCTCGGTCATGACCTGGATGTAGAACGTCCAGCGTGGAAAGTCGCCCGCTTCGATGCTGTCGAACAGATCCCGGTGGTGGCTTTCGCGGTCGCGGCCGATCAGGTCCTGAGCCTGTTCGTCACTCAGATTGTCGATGCCTTGTTGGGATTTGAAGGTGAACTTGACCCAATGCCGTTCGTTGTTGGCGTTGATCAGGCTGAACGTATGGCTGCCGAAACCATGCATGTGCCGGTAGCTGCGCGGAATGCCACGCTGGCTCATGACGATGGTCACCTGATGCAAGGCTTCGGGCAATGACGTCCAGAAATCCCAGTTGCTTTGCGCATTGCGCATGCCGGTGCGCGGGTCGCGCTTGACCGCGTGGTTGAGGTCCGGGAAGCGCAATGGGTCGCGAAAGAAAAACACCGGGGTGTTGTTGCCGACCAAATCCCAGTTGCCTTGGTCGGTGTAGAACTTCAGGGCAAAACCACGAATGTCGCGTTCGGCATCCGCCGCGCCGCGCTCACCGGCAACCGTCGAGAAGCGGGTAAAGATCGGCGTTTGTTTGCCCACCTGCGAAAACAGGCGGGCCTTGGTGTAGCGCGTGATGTCGTGGGTTACGGTGAAGGTGCCGTAGGCGCCGGAACCTTTGGCGTGCATACGTCGCTCGGGAATGACTTCGCGGTCGAAGTGGGCGAGTTTTTCCAACAGCCAGACGTCCTGCAGCAACGCTGGGCCGCGAGGGCCGGCGGTCTGGATATTGAAGTTGTCGACGACGGGAGCGCCGTTGATCGAGGTCAGTTTGTTTTTTGGCATGTCACGGTTCTTCACGTTGAGGTTTTAGTTGGGCAGGAAGAATCAAAGTTTTAACTAAACAGAAACTGATAATGAAAATGTTATTTGTTTCGGTGTTGCAGCGCAGCTTTGCAAACGGCAAAAAAGTGCCTGCTTGAGTCTGAGTTTGTTATACCAAGGTGTTAAGAATTATTGGCCAGGCGGTCAGCATCGAACCTGGCGCTTAAGCACCCTGTCGATACACGCCAGCAATGCATCGGTATTGAAAGGCTTGGCAAAATATCCTTCGGGTTTTCGCACGCTGGCGCTGAACTGCGGTGGCAGGCCAGGCTTTCCGGTAATGAAAAGCGTTGGGATATGGGTGTTTCGGGCCGCCAGCGTTTCGTACAGCTGTACCCCGCACATACCGGGCATCTGAATGTCGGAGATCAGGCAGTCGGTCTGCTCGGGGCCGCTGGATTCAAGAAACGCGTAGGCGCTGTTGTAGGTGTTTACCGTGTAACCGTAAGAACGCAATAAACTGTCCAGCGAGATAAGAATTAGTTCGTCATCATCAACAACTGAAATAATAGCTGAGTTGAACATGTGGAAACCTTGCGTCATTGCGAGTGGCGCTAAGTGGCGCCCGCCATACTTGCAAGATACGCGCTCAAAAAAAGCGGAATAGTATACTTGGGTATGTTTGTTGGTTGATTTTAGATAAATAAAGCAGCGTTCTCAGTACGGCTGTTCCCGGGCCAGGTTGTCCTCGAGCAGCGACAGGAAACGCGCGTTGTGCCGTGCGCACTCTTCAAAGAATCGTTTGCTGGCGGTGTCCTTGTTTTCGATAGCGCTGTCGCAGCAGTCGCGCAGCAAGGCATCAAAGGCTCGCAGGCGGCGCGTACCCTGACAAATCCCGGTCAGGCAGTCGGCAAAACACTGTGATTCACGACAGTCATTCAGGCTGTAGAGCGCCGCGGTTTCAACGTATCCGCCGAGGTCGGTGATGCCGTCGGCAAGGAATTCGGCGTAATCGGCGTTGACGCGTACCAAGCGATGGAACAGCTGTTGCACCGGCAGGAAGCTGACGTTTCGTACTGTCTGCTGACCCCGTTTGAGCTGCGCAAGAATGCCCAGCGTGGTGTTGAGGGTTTGCGTCAACGCGTCGATGATCTCCACACGCTCGCAAGTGGACAGCGACGTATGCGCACCATAGCGACTGATGCGCAGCGGATGACTGACGATGTACAGCTTTTGCAGTGCGTTCATGACAACCGTCCCCGGGTCAGCGCGTCGGCGCGATGAGTTGATTCATTCAAGGTGCCCAGCGTAAATCGATACACGCCTGACAACACTCCTACCTCAAGACAGTGGCGTAGCACATGGGGCTACAGTCGTCATACCTGGGTATGGGCGTCAGCATTGGAATTGCGATTGCAGCAATGCGCCCCAGTGCTCCTGATTGTCTGGTCGGCGGTAATACACCACCATGTGTCGGGCGACCTGCATCGCGACTTCGCGCCCCCCGTCAGCCTCCACGAGCGCCAAGGCCAGATCGATCCCGGCACTGATGCCGGCGGAGGTCCACACCGACTGTTGCTGCACGAAGATCGCTTCCTGATCCAGTTCGACCTGGGGGAACAGGCGCTCGAACCATTCGGCCATCACCCAATGGGTCGCGGCCCGCCGGCCATCGAGCAAACCGGCCTGGGCCAGCAAGAATGTGCCGCTGCACACCGACGCCGTGCGCGTGGCCGTGGCTGAAGCCTGGCGCAGCCAGTCCACCAGCGCCGTACTTTCGGCAAGGATCTGGCGAATGCTCGGGGAGCCGGGGACGATCAGGGTATCGACCGGGTTATCGTCAAACTCGCTCAGCTTCCGGCTTTGCACCACCAGGCCTTCGGCCGACTGGATTTCGCCACCGGTGAGGCTGGCGGTATGCAGCGCATAGCCGGGGAGCCCGCGTTCAGTCATGGCTTTGTTGGCCACCCAGAACACGGTCTGGGCACCAGTCAGGTCCAGCAGACCCATTTGCGGGTAGGCCACGAACACGATGGTGCGCGGTTGGGCATGATCAGGATGCGAGCTTGTTTCATTGATAGACACAGCGAGTTCTCCAAAGCGCCGCATGGCGGCATGTGTGGATGAAGGTTATTCATCGTGATTCGGGGACGTCAGCGGAATCGCAAACAGAAACTGCGTGCCCACTCCCACTTCGCTGGACACCCAGATGCGCCCACCATGAAATTCAATGATCGAGCGGCAAATCGAGAGGCCCATCCCCAGGCCGGTGGGTTTGGTGGTGAAGAACGGATCGAACAGCGATGGCAGAATGTCTTCGGCAATGCCGGTGCCGGAATCGGCGATTTCAAGCAGCGCTTCGTTATCCTGGACCGACGTTTGAATCCGCAGCGTTCGTGCCCGGTCATGCACATTGGCCATGGCCTGGCAGGCATTGATGATCAGATTGATGATCACTTGCTGCAGTTGTATCCGGTCACCGTGGATGTGCGCGCCGGGGGCACCCAGCTGTGCGAGTGGACGAACCTGATGATTGCAGATGTCATGTTGCATGAGCGTCAGTGAGTCACTGACGATTTCGTCGAACACTTCGGTCTGGCGCTGCACTTCACTCTGGCGCGACAGCGCCCGAATGCAGGTGATGACATCGGACACCCTGGCTGAATTCTGAATGATCCGGTCCAGTGAGCGGCGAGCTTCTTCGAGGTTCGGCTCGGGGCGGTTGATCCAGCGCTTGCAGGATTCACCGCTGGTGATCACCGCCGCCAGCGGTTGGTTGATTTCATGGGCAATGGACGCGGCCAATTCACCCATGGAGGTCACCCGCGTCACGTGAGCGAGTTTGGCCTGGGTGTGCAACAGCGCTTCTTCGGAGTGTCTTGACCCGGTCACATCCATCAAGGCACCGACGTACTCAATGCGCCTGCCATGCTTGAACAGTGGGTTGGCGATCATCTGCACATGCTTGATCCGGCCATCGGGCATGACCAGCCGGTGCTCCACTTCAATCAGGCTTTTCTGGCGGGCAGCCTGTTCCAGGACACTGTCGAAAATCGCCAGGTCATCAGGATGTGTGCGCTCGCGGGCCATCGCCAGCGTTGGCGTTTCGCCCAGTGGGTACTCGAAAATGCGCGAGGCTTCGTCCGACCACGACACGATCACCTCGTCATCGATGGCAAAACCGACACTGCCGGTGTGACTGAGTTTTTCTGCACCCAGAAAGAACGCTTCTTTGCGACGCAACGTCTCGGTCGCGCGCTTGCTGCGCAGCGCCAGCAAGGTGATGGTGGTCAGTGCGATCAGGCAGCGCACGAACCCGGCGATCATCCGGTGATCGCGGTAGCCTTCTTCGACGACGAAGGTGGCGCTCAGGATGGCTACGCAACCGAAAGCGACGGCGAGGAAAACCGGAACAGGAAAGAAGTTCGCCGACATGAACACCAGCGTGATGTAGAACAGTGTCGGCGCAACATCCAGCTCAAGGTAAGAGTTGGTAATAAAGATCATGCTGCCGACCGCAATGGCAGCCAGCCAGGCCAAGGCATCTGAAAAAAAAAGTTTCTTGCAACGTTTAATGATAGACATTTGTTCTTCCGGGTTTTTGCTATCGAACGGCAACTCGCAGGGCATCGGTGATGCCGGGCAAACTCTTAGTGAGGGGCGTTGGTGTTGTTGTGCAAAAGCACTACTGAAATGGGCTGTTCAGTTGTCCTTTGGAGCAAATGTTCATCGGGAATTGCGGTAGAGCTGACGTGATAAAAAACGCCCGCCAGAAAAACCAGTGGCGGGCGCTTGGGAAATGTCCCGGTCCAGCAAGGAGTGGGCTGGCCGGGATACGGGCGTTTAACTTCACTTCACCCGGTGAAACCCTGCAGCGTTGTCAGCGGGTTTTGTCGCAGCCGATTGAAAGACAGCAAGCGCATGACATAACCCAGCTTGATGGCTGTCGGACCGAGTATCGTCAAGGCATGGGCCATCACCAGGCCGGGCAGTGACAGATACGCGTCATAGCCGTAAGCCAGAACGGCGCCGATGAGCAGCGCGAACAACCCACCGATCAGCAGTACATGGGACAGCCTCAGTACCCGATACGGATCTTCGAAAAAAGCATACATATCGATCACCTGCGGCTTGGTGTCAGGCCACTGGAATCAATGGATCAGCCGCGGCCAGCGCGGTGGCACGATCTGCCGCTGGCGGGTAGATCCACACGGAGTTGATCTGGGTCTTGAGTTCCTTGGCTTCCTGTTTCACCAATTTCACCTGGCGATCCCAGCCCTCGGTGAACACCGCACCCCAGGTGCCCAGGTCCAGGCAAGTGACGTACTTGGGTTGGCTGTAGGCCATCGGTTCCACGCCCAGCAGTTCGGCGGCGACGTTGTTTCCGGCGTAGCGACCCAAAGCAATCGCGTGCTGGCAGGACATGGCGGCGAAATTGCCCTGATCATCGGTGGCGGCATAGGCCACGTCACCACTGGCGAAGACATCGGCGTGCCCGCGCACTTTCAGGTTCTGATCCACATGCAGACGACCCTGATGATCGCGGGTGCCTTGCACTTGCTCGGTCAGCGAGTGGGCGCGGAAACCCACGGTCCAGATCACTGTGTTGGACTCGATGCGACGGCCATCGGTGAGGGTCACACCGTTTGCATCGACCGAGGCCGTGGTGGCGCCGACCAGCCATTCGATGCCCAGATGTTCCGACGCCTCGACGATGGATGGGCGAATGCCGTCGCCAAGAGCGGCACCGATTTGCGGGGCGCGTTCGAGAACGACCACACGGATGTCGGCGTCATCACCCAGCGCGGCACGCAGGCGCGCCGGCATTTCAGTGGCGGTTTCGATACCGGTGAAACCACCGCCGATCACCACTACGGTATTGCGCGCAGCACTGGCCGGCTGGTTTTTCAGCGCCTTGATGTGCGCTTCCAGTTCGGTGGCGGATTCGATTTCATCGACATCGAACGCATGCTCCAGGCCTTCGAGCGGCGGACGCATCAGCTTGCTGCCGGCAGCCAGCACCAGGCGGTCGTAGCTCAACTTGCCCTGGACACCGGCGACGTTGGTGTAGCCAACCTGTTTGTTTTTCTCGTCGATCACCTCGGCCGAACCCTGAACGAATTTCACGCCCACGGCATCGAACAGATCGTTCAGCGGTGCTTTCATGGTGTGTACATCGGGCTCGTAGAAGCGCGGGCGGATCCGCAGTTCAGCTTGAGGAGCCAGCACGGTGATTTCGATGTCATTTCGATCGTGCTTGTCCAGCAGACGGGCAGCGCTCAATGCGCTCCATACACCACCGAAACCTGCACCGATAATCAAAATTTGCTGTTTCATTGTTTTGCTCCTGAAGAACAATCGAGGGAGAAAGTTGTTGCGATGTAAGCACTACCGCTGTGGCCAATCATTCGCGTAGTGGTAAAAAAAACGCGGCGCAGACGGTTCGGCTTGATCTGCAGCAGATGGTATTCGAGCGGTTTGAATCTGACACTGCTACATTGGGTCAGCGCGAGTATGAGTAAGTATGAGTGGGCTATACCAAGGTATTAACCGGCTGAAGTTAGTTGCGTCGGTTGAGGACTGTTTCGATACAGGCGAGCAACTTGTCGGTGGAAAAAGGCTTGGGGAAAAAGGCAATCGGTTTCTTCGCGCCGAGGCCGGGAGGCCGCTGTGCATAAGGGTTTCCCGTTATGAAAATCACCGGTATATGGATGCCTCGGGCCGCCAGTTGCTCATACATGCTGATGCCGTCCATTTCCGGCATTTGTATGTCGGAGATCAAACAGAACGTCACTAAAAGATCCTCGGAAAAAAGAAACTCCTTTGCTCCCCCGTACGTACGAACCCGATAACCACTGGATCGCAATAAACTGTCTAATGCCATTCGAACGGATTCATCGTTATCGACAACGGCAATCATTGCCTCATTACACATAGTGGTGTCCTGCCTGGTAACGCAGAACACTGAAAAGGCTCTGCGCCATCACTGCAAGATACGCTGTCCCGAAAGGACGCACAGCATACGTGGGTATAGTCACCTGATTGCGGGCTGGGCCGAGATCACCTCGGACATGCGCACCAGATCGGCAAAGGACCGCGCACCCATTTTGCGCATGGCCTGGCCGCGATGGATCTTCACGGTGATTTCGCTCAAGCCGATTTCCCCGGCAATCTGTTTGTTCATCAAGCCCGAGGCGGCCAGCGCCATAACCGTTTGTTCCCGGGCGGTGAGGGTTTGGTGGCGCGCCCGTAGTTCATCGGCATGGCGCTCGGACTCGCGACGTTGTTTATCCCGGCTGTGTGCGGCGCACACGGCGTCGATCAGATCCTGCTCGCGAAACGGCTTGGTCAGAAAATCCACCGCGCCGGCTTTCATCGCGCGCACCGTCATGGCGATATCGCCATGGCCGGTGATGAACACAATGGGCACGTTGATGCCGGCAGTGGCCAGTTCGTTTTGAAAGTCCAGGCCACTGCTGCCTTGTAACCTTACGTCCAGCACCAGGCAACTGACCGTGTCCGGTCGCTGGTACTTCATGAACTCGGCAACCGAACCGAACAACGCGACCCGCAGGCCGATCGATCGCAACAGACTGCCGAGGGATTCGCGCAGCGGCGCATCGTCGTCAACGATGAAAACCATGGACTCGTTTGGGGTAATTTTGTTGAGTGGATGTTGTTCGTTCATTGCTGATTCCCAAGGGGTGGACGCGCAACCGCCGGGGCTGTGTTCCTGGCGAGGGACGCTACATTAATTGTCAGTCCGACAGACGGCACTCATACCTGTGTATTAAATGGCCGCAGCGAAACCCTGATCGTTGGCGACGCGTATCGGCAGGGCAAACAGGAACGAACTGCCCTGGCCGGTTGCGCTGGTGGCCCAGATTCGCCCTTCGTGGAAATCGATGATCGAACGGCAAATGGCAAGGCCCATGCCCAGGCCGTTTGCCTTGGTGGTGAAGAAGGGCGTGAACAACTGCGGCAAGATGTCGGCAGGTATGCCCGGGCCTTGATCGGCTACTTCCAGCAACACTTCGTTGTGTTTGACCCAGGTGCGGATGCAAAGCACCCGTTCGCAAGGACTGACTGCCTCCATGGCCTGGCAGGCGTTGATGATCAGGTTGATGATGACTTGCTGCAGCTGCACGCGGTCGGCACTGACCTGGCCGCCGAATGCGTTCAGTTCGATTTTCGGATTGATCTTGTGATGCGCCAGTTCGCAGCGCACCAGGCTCAGGGTTTCGCTGACGATGTCGTTGAGTGATTCGTTCTGCCGCAACGGGTCGCACTTGCGCGACAGCGCCCTGACCCGACGGGTGATTTCACTCGCGCGGCTCGAACTGGCGATGATGCGTTCGAGTGACTGACGCGCTTCGAGTACATCGGGGTGCGGCCGGCTCAGCCAATTGCGGCAGGCCTCGGCACTGCTGGTGATCGCCGCCAACGGCTGATTGACTTCATGGGCAATGGACGCCGCCAATTCGCCCAGGGTGGTCACGCGGGTGACGTGCGCCAATTCGGTCTGGGCGCGGCACAGCGCCTCTTCGGCTTGTTTGCTGGCAGTCACGTCCATCAGCGCGCCCAGATACTCGAAACAGCCTTTTCGGGTGAAGAGCGGGGTGGCGAACAAATGCAGATGCTTGATTCGACCATCGGGCATCAGCAGGCGGTGTTTGACCTCGATCAGGGTTTCATGACGCGCAGCCTTGTCGAAACCGGCCAGTACCAGCGGCAGGTCATCGGGGTGGGTTCGCTCCAGGAACAACGCCACCGAGGGCGGTGTGCCCGTTGGGTATTCGAGGATCCGGGCCGCCTGTTCCGACCAGCCCATTCTGCCGAGGTCGGCGCGAAAGCCAAAGCAAGCGGTCTGGGTCAGGCGCTGGGCACCGACCATATAGACTTCCTTGTGACGCAGGTTGTCGGAGACCCGTTTGCTGCGAAGCGCCAGATAGACAATGGCCGCCAGTACAGCCAGGCTGTGCAGCAAATCAGTGACGGTTTCCCAGTGTTGGAACCCGCCCTGATACAAGCACATCGTCGTCAGCACCAACATGCAAAACAACGCAACAACGATCACTGCGCTGATCGACAGCAGGTTGATCGCCATCAACAACAGCGCGATATACAGCGTGGTGGTGGTCAGGTCGGTGCGGGTTTCGGTGTTGATCAATATGCAGGACGCCACGATCAACCCCATCAGCCACACCAGGGGTGCTTCCAGCGGCTTGAGACTGAGACCGAGCAAGAGACGAGAGGTCCTTTGGCCTGTGTTGAACAGCATCTTGCTGCAGGTTCCTTTTGCAAAGGGCGGCGTGCGCTCAGGGGCAGGCTTTTGTGTGGGCGTTTCGATCATGCGCGCCTCGGTTTCTTGTTCGGGCTGGGGCGGAGAATCGGTTCAGTATCCTAGAAGCACGGGCGTGCCACACGTTAGGACAAAAAACCCGTGAAACCTGCCACGGCGTCATGTGGCGCTTATATTGGGCATAGGCAAGTCATTCATTTAAATGCGCTTTTTACAGGGCGCTATACCGAAGTATCAGCACACTCACCTAATGCATGATCGTTTTGTCCCCATGTACGACAGACGTTCCGCCACCACACTCATAACCTGTACAGGCACCTTCCCGAACTCAATGGCCGTGTGCCGGGTAGCGAACCTCATGAACAGAAATGACCTGCGTCGTGCCGACATCAACCTGCTGGTGGTTTTCGAAACGATGATGCATGAGCGAAATGTCAGTCGCGTCGGCGAAAAGCTTTTCCTTGGGCAACCCACCATCAGCGGTGCCCTGGGCCGTTTGCGCGTGTTGTTCGATGACCCGCTGTTCATTCGTTGCGGGCGGGTGATGGAGCCGACTGCGCGGGCCGAGGAAATCTTTGCCAACCTGGCGCCGGCGCTGGACGGCATCGCCGCTGCGTTGAGCCGTTGCCAGTCGTTCGATCCACGCACCAGCGATACGACGTTTCACATCGGACTGTCCGACGATGTCGAATATGCGTTGCTGCCACGGCTGTTGCGCCAGCTGCGTATCGAGGCACCGAACATCAAATTGATCATGCTTCGGGTCGATCAACAGCAGATGTCGCAGAGGCTGGTGAACGGCGACATCTCCATGGGCATCAGCCATACCCTCGACCTGCCGGCCAGTGCGCGACGCAAGGGGCTGCGGCAGATTCGCCCGACGCTGCTGCGTTTTGACACTCGGCCTGGACCGTTGGCCCTGGACGAGTTCTGTCGGCGCCCGCATGTCGTGGTGTCGTCCATGGGCAATGCCACGGATGATACCGACCACGCCCTGAGCCTGCTGGGCCGACAGCGCAAGGTGGTGTTGACCGTTGCACAGTTCAGTGCGTTGCCGGGGTTGCTGGCGCAAAGCGACATGCTGGCCATCGTGCCGGATTACGTGGCCAAGGCGATGGCATCGGTGGCGGGCATGCGGGCTGAGCCGGCACCGCTGCACCTGCCGGTACATGAGTTGTCGATGGTCTGGCGCGCAGCAGCGCACGCGGATTCAGGCCAGCGCTGGTTACGTTCGCGCTGCAGTGCGTTTCTCTGTGAGCCGGTCGAGTTGCAGGTGGTGCCCAAGGCCCGACCGGCGTTGCGCAGCGATCAGGCCTTGCTGGCGGCCAGATAGGCACCGAGGCGTCGGCCCATTTCTTCACCCAGTGCCTGCAAGCCGCTGAGCGGACGAACCATCACTTCGAAATCGACGATTTTCCCCTGCTCGTTGAAGCGGATCATGTCGATGCCCTTGAGCTGTTTCTCGCCGACCCTGGCGCTGAACTCGAGGATGACATTCAAGCCGTCGGCGGTCGCCAGTTCACGGTGATAGGTAAAGTCTTCGAACACCTGGGACACCGTGTTGAGGATCATCGATACCACCGGCGCGCCCGGATACGGTGTGTGCGCCATCGGTGAACGGAACACCGCTTGCGGATCCAGCAACGTCGGCAAGGACTTCAAATCGCCAGTGCGGATCATCGCGTGCCACAGGCTCAAGGACTCCGCGGCTTTGGGGTGCAGTTGCAGTTCAGACATATTCAACTCCTGTTTTTTTGTTGTTGTTCAAAGCTTGCCTGATGCGGGTTTACCCAGTTGGCGGGCAATGACCTGCGCGGCGTCATCTGCCCAGAGGCTGTAGATGGCCGGCCCCGGATGAAAACCGTCCCGCGCCATCGAACCGGCCACGGGGGCCAGGTCGGTTGTCAGCATCGTACAGTGATCTTCGCGGCTTGCCAGTTGCGCCAGGCGTGTATTGAAACGCGCCGCCCGATTGCCCAGATACCAGCGCAGCGGTTGCGGCAGCGCAGGAAACAGATGCATGGGCGGGACAGGGGACATCACGATCTGCCTGGCTGCGAATCGGCCGCGCAGCACAGCCAATAACTGTTGTTGCCGGGCGATCCACTGATCAACCGTCAGTGTACTGGTGACATCGTTGACCCCAATCGACAGCAGCACTACATCAAAGACCTGCGGTGGCTGCTGCTCAAGCATTTCAAGTAACGCCTGCGAGTCCAGACCCGAACGTGCCCAGAGGCTCCATCTCACCTGGTAATCCCTGGCCAAGCGACTGACCAGTTGCCCGCTCAAGGCCTCGGCCTGGGTCGACGCCCCGACACCCGCGGCGGCACTGTCGCCCAGTATCAACAGGCGCAGGATCTCTCCACTGCCCGCCATACCCTGGCGCTCCCCCTCGGCTTCGGGCAGTTTCGGCGTAACCCGCCGCGTGTACGCACCCTGCATCAGCAACACGGGGCCGAGCATGATTTTGGCCAGCGCTTCGGTCTTGCTCATGGGAGAGATCCGCAGAAAGGAGGCATAGGTTCGCTTAAAAACCGCCCACGAAAAAGCCCCGAATCAATCGAGGCTTGGTGTTTTTTGCTGGTGTTCGGCGTTATTTGAACAGTTCGGAGTGACTGCCGAGGTCGACAAATGTGAGCAGGTCGGGGCGTGTGTGCTGATAGATCAGCAAGAAGTCACCACCCATATGGCATTCTCGAAAACCGCTCCAATCTCCCGAGAACGCGTGATCAAGGTAGTTTGCTGGTAACGGCTCTCCCAAGAAAAGCATGACCATTACCTGACGAACCTCATTCATATTGCGTCGGCCGGCACGCTTGTAGCGTTCCCACGACTTCTTGAACTCCGAGGTCTGTGCACACTGCTTTGGCAGTTCAGCGCGTTTTTGTTTTTTCTCCGGTTTCGCCATCAACATCCCTCAGCATTTCGTCTATCGAGTCGAACCGCTGACGAATTTCGCGTGCTTCCATCATGGCGCGAGCCGTTTTCTCGGAAGGGACGCGAACTTCAAACGGTAGTCCCTGAGTCGCGACAACCTGACGAAGAAAAAGACGCATGGCGTCACTGATGCTCAAGCCGCACGCACTCAAAACTTCGGTAGCTCGTGCTTTCAAATCCTCATCAATACGGCAACGCACGTCAGTCGTTTTCAGTAATGCACCCATGGCAGTGACCTCATTATTAATTTGTAGCTACATCAGCGCTACCTCCGGCATTCTGGTTGAGCAGGGGGTTCAGGGTCAACTGCAGCATGATGGGTGGTTGAAAGCGTGTCTCCCGGCTGAGTTCCCAAACCGATATTTCAACGGTTACCGCTCGTTTTGAATATCAGCCTGATCCTTGTTTTGTATGGGATGGGGCTCGATCTCGTGCAGGAGATTGCCATGGGCGAAAGTCCCTTTTTCAACGTGCACGAAAAAGCCCGGCTGATCAGGCCGGGCTTTTTTGGCTGTTGCGGTGTAGCTATTTATTTAGGCGACGGTGTTGCCATTCAGGCGGTCGGAACCATCTGCAGCGACGGTGTTGCCTTGCAGGCGGTCGGAGCCATCGGCGGCGACGGTGTTGCCTTGCAGGCGGTCGGAGCCATCGGCGGCGACGGTGTTGCCTTGCAGGCGGTCGGAGCCATCGGCAGCGACGGTGTTGCCTTGCAGGCGATCGGAACCATCGGCGGCGACGCGGTTTTCGATCAGGCGATCGGAACCGCCTTCTGCGACACGATTCTGGATCAGACGATCCGAACCCCCTTCAGCCACACGATTTTCAATCAGTCGATCCGAGCCGCCTTCAGCGACTACAGGTTGAACAGAGGTCGCGGCAAATGCGTTGATTGCGAAAACCGAGAAAGCGATGCTGAGGATGGTTTGGCGTTTCATGATCGTGTGCTCCGGGGTGTTGTTGGTTGGTATGGAGCCAATCTTACGCCGCGCAGTTTTCAAGAGAACTTCATTGAATCAATGGTGACTATCGACGCAGTCAATGGATGCGGTCATTGATCCGTCACGCACAATTCACCGGTTGCGCGGATCAATGCCTGGCCATGCAGGGCATCCTTGATCAGGCTGGCGCGATGTTCGGCCAGCCAGTTAGGGCATTCCGGGTCGACGCGATAGGGCATGAAATCGGCGTATTGCTGCAACAGGCGGACTTGCAGCATATCCAGTTTTGGCCGGATTTGACTCAGGTCGGGCCGTGGCACGTCGGGTGCCTTGCGGGCGGCTTGCCAGACAGCGAGCAGCCCATACTGCACCAGTTTGTTGGCTTCGATCTGCGCCGCAACCAATTCGGCCGCTTCGTCCGGGTCAAGTTTTTGCTGAACCGCCTGCTTGCGGGCGTTGGCAATGACTTGCGCTTCGCGGGCTGTATCCTGGATTGGCTTGCCACTGTCCCACTTGGTCAGCGCCACCTGATCGGCAATATTCAGGCGCTCATTGATGGTTGCCAGTAACGGTTGCAGGGCATCGGGGGCAGGGGAAGGGGCAGCGTGAGCAGCTGCGGCGACCAAGCCGAGCAGGGCGCCGCTCAGCAGTTGCGGCAAGCGTGGGCAGTGGAACATAAGCAAACCTCTTGGGCATGGGATGCGCATCAGGTCTTATGTATCACAGCACAGACGTTGGTACGAAGCTCAATGGTGTAATCAATCTGTTACAGCCGCAGCCAATAACTGCTCGATCTGCGCCAGTTCCCAGGTGCTGAGCAAGCTCACCGGATCGGTGCCGAAACGTTGCCCTCCATCGAAAATCCGCCCGTCCGCACTCTGGCAGCCGAGGCAGTGGCGCAGGCGACCAGCGTCGATATCAAGGCGCAAACGCCAGCCATCGATATCGACCTGCACCATGCCAGGCTCAGATTGTTCATCAAGACGCTGGAGCGAGCGCAGGCCCAGGGCGGCGTCGCGCAATTGCTGGTAAACCTCGCGGGCAGTCAAGGGGGGCACAGGTGTCTCCGGGCAGTGGATGGAGCGACAGGATAAAGTGCACCCCCGCGACTGTCATTCTACGGCCTGTGCCTGTCGAGCCCGCGGTGCCTCTTCGTCCCGCAGATGCAGGCTCATGTCGTCGCTACTTTGTGACCACTCCGTCAGCCACGAAGGCATTTGCATCGACTGTTCCGACAACCCCAGTTCGCGGGCAAATTCGCCGGGTGGCACCGTACCTTTCGCTGCACGGAACAGGCCGCGCATCACCACCCAGTTGCTGGAATCCACCCGCATGATCCTGGACAGCATCACCTACGCCGTGGGCTACGAAGATGGAAACTCGTTCCGCAGGCTCTTGCGCCAGCACGTGGGCTTGTTGCCGGCGGCGTACCGCAAGAAGTTCCCATCGGTCGCATGATGCCGCACACGAAAAAGCCCGGCTGATCAGGCCGGGCTTTTTGCTGGGTACCGCGATGTTGCGATTGATTATGCAACGGTATTGCCTTGCAGGCGGTCGGAGCCATCAGCGGCTACTTCGTTACCTTTCAGGCGGTCGGAGCCATCGGCGGCTACTTCGTTACTTTTCAAACGATCCGAACCATCGGCAGCGACGCGGTTTTCGATCAGGCGATCAGAGCCGCCTTCAGCGACACGATTCTGGATCAAACGATCCGAACCCCCTTCAGCCACACGGCTTTCGATCAGTCGATCCGAGCCGCCTTCAGCGACGACGGGTTGAACAGAAGTCGCGGCAAATGCGTTAACTGCGAAAACCGAGAAAGCGATGCTGAGGATGGTTTGGCGTTTCATGATCGTGTGCTCCGGGGTGTTGTTGGTTGGTATGGAGCTGATGTTACGCCGCGCAGTTTTTAAGAGAACTTCATTGAAGTGATGGTGGACATCGACGGCATTGATAGAGCGAACGAGCTACCTCCCGTGGGCGTGATGATGCGGCCTGACCTGTCGTCGGCTGCACTGCCTGGGCACAAGCGTGGGGGTATCCTGTTTCTTCGCGGGTTTCACGCTCTGATCGGGAGGGTAAACCGATGCATGACTACTACGATTTGGGCACCTACAGCCGCCCGGTGACAACGAGTTCGCCACAAGCCCAGCTCTGGTTCGACCGCGGCCTGATGTGGTGCTACGGCTACAACCACGACGAGGCCATCCGCTGCTTTCACAAAGCCCTCGAACATGACCGCGAATGTGCGATGGCTTACTGGGGGATCGCCTATGCCTGCGGCCCCAACTACAACAAGCGTTGGGATGCTTTCATCGAGCAGGAACTCAAGGAGGCCGTGGCCCAGGCCCGGTTGGCGACGCAAATTGCATTGGTGCACCTGGACGGCGCAACGGCGGTGGAACAGGCGCTGATTCGCGCACTGCAGCAACGCTATCAGTCCGAGCAGGCCACGACCCTCGACGAACTCCTCACCTGGAACGATGCTTACGCCGCCGCCATGCGTGAGGTCTACCAAGCCTTTCCCGACGATCCGGATGTCACGGCACTGTTCGCTGAAGCGTTGATCGACCGCACGCCCTGGCAACTCTGGGATCTGAAAACCGGCACTCCGGCCCCCGGCGCCGACACGCTGGAAACTGTGGCCGTGCTGGAGCAGGCGCTGCAGCGCATGACTCCGAAGGGTGAGACACCGCACCCCGGCGTGCTGCATATGTATGTGCATACCATGGAAATGTCGCCGTACCCGGAACGGGCACTGCGCGCCGGCGACATGCTGCGGGACCTGGTGCCGGACGCCGGTCATTTGCGCCACATGCCGTCGCACATCGACGTGCTGTGCGGCGATTACCGTGGCGCGATGATCACCAACAGCCGCGCGATCGAGGTCGACAGCCAATACCTGGCGCAAGAAGGCCCGCTCAATTTCTACACCCTGTACCGATGCCACAACTACCACTTCAAACTCTATGCAGCGATGTTTCTCGGCCAGTATCAACCGGCGCTGGACGCTGCCGAACAGATGAGCGCGACGATCAAGGAAGAACTGCTGCGCGTTGAGCAACCGCCCATGGCCGACTGGCTGGAAGGCTTCGTTTCGATGAAGCTGCACGTGCAGATCCGCTTCGGCAAATGGCAGGACATTCTCGCAACGCCGTTACCCCACGATCCGGCGTTGTACTGCGTGACCACCGCCATGCTGCATTACGCCAAAGGCGTGGCGCACGCGGCGTGCGGGCAGGTCGCTGCCGCTGAAGCCGAACAGCAGCACTTCCTCGAAGCCTGGGCACGGGTGCCGGACACCCGCTACCTGTTCAACAACACCTGCAACGACATCCTGGCCGTGGCCGGGGGCATGTTGCGCGGGGAAATCGAGTACCGCAAAGGTCATGTGGACGAGGCCTTCGCCCACCTGCGCGAGGCACAAGCGCTGGACGATCACTTGCCGTACGACGAGCCTTGGGGCTGGATGCAACCGGTACGCCACGCGCTTGGCGCCCTGTTGCTTGAGCAAGGCAGGGTAGAAGAAGCCTTGCAGGCCTATCGCGCCGATCTGGGACTGGATAACACACTCAGCCGGGCAACCTGGCATCTGGACAATGTCTGGAGCCTGCATGGTTACGTCGAGTGCCTGACGCGGCTGGGCCGCGAAGCAGAAGCGGCGGCTGCAAAAATTCGCCTGGACCTGGCCATGGCCCGTGCCGATGTGGAGATATCGGCATCCTGTTTTTGCCGGGTCGGTCAGCGCTGCTGTCACTGAATTGTCCGATCGACAGGCAAAAAAAAGCCGCCTCGAAAGGCAGCAGAAAAAAAGCACGCGGTGTATGGCCAGAGTATGACCTTCACAAGGTTACAGAACGGTGACAGTTGCATGTCCGCCCGGCTCAAGCCTCGCTGATCTGGCTGACGCTGGTGATCTGGCCGTTCCAGACCATCTCGTAATGGGCAGTCTGGATGATCGACGACACAGGTTTGGGCGTCATCAATGCCCAGCAAAAACTGCCCGGCAGACGCACAGAGTGGTAGCGCAGCCCGGGGCAGCGAGCCTTCTTGATGTCCCGGCCCAGCACCCGGGAATGGCTGTAATCGTCCGGTGCATAGATCGGATCGTTGGTCGGCAGGGCGGCAGCGTCCTTCATCCCCGCATCGACAAAGGTGCAGGTCAGCCCGCGAAACACAAAGCGCTCATAGTTCAGACTTGGCACCTTCGACCAGTACAGGCTCTGGTGATGCCGCACCTCGGCCAGTGCGGTTTCCATCGAGTCTGCCAGGTACAGCACCCCGAAACTGCCATCGCTAAACCGCGAACCGGCGGGGTTGACGTGGGTAAAAGGCGCCGTCGCGTAGGAACATCCAGGGATGCCGAACGGAATTTCCCGTCGTGGAATCAACTCCAGCTGGCCCACTTCATTCTTCAGCCGTGGATTGGTCAGCGCCTGAATCTCGAACAGCACGTCGAACTCGTCTGCGTCAGCCACGTCTTCGAACAAGGCAATCGGCGGAAACTTCGAGTTGACCAGCCGATACGCCTGCAACGGCTTGCCGGCAAACACCGGCAGCTCAGCCACCTTCACCACTGCGCGCCACGCAGCACATCAATGCGCCGGAAGGTTTCGTACAACGAAATCATGTCGCCCTGGGCCATGATCTCCAGCGGGCTGCGGCCATTGAAAAACTCGTTGTCATTGGCCATCGACGGGAAACCGTAGACGTTCTCGGGGTTATCGAACACCAGGCGCAGGGTGGCGTGAATGTTCAGCACAAAACTGATGCGCTGCATCTGGTCTGCATCCAGCGCCACTGACCAGTCAGGGTCACGCTGCCGTGCGCGGGTGTAGGTGCTGCGGGAAATGCGCAGAATGTGACACGCCTGCTCGCTGCCGGCGTGCCATTTTTCCAAAATGCTCACGGCGGCACGCAGCCCGGTGACGCACTGGTTTTTGCTGAACGATTGCGCTTGCGCGGCGACGGCCATGTTCGTTACCTGTTTGAATCCATAGACACAAAACTAGGCATTATGAATCTATAGATCAAGTGGCATGCGACCAGCGGCCTAAGGGCTGTCTGTCACTCCGGCATGCCCGCCAACCGCAGTCCGTCGGCGAACAGCGCGAGATCCACAGGCCGCTGGATCGGCAGCCAGTCCTGGAGGTTGCACAGGCGCAACGTTGGGTCCTGCTCACGCAGGCGTTGCATCGCCAGTGTCGCCTTATCCATCCGGTCGCCGAAGGCATGGCTGGCCGCCAGCAACGCCGCGGCGGGAAGCAGGCTGGGCAGGTTGCCCAGTGCCTTTTCCGCCCAGTGGGCGGCGGCATCGAATTGACCGGCGAAGAAATTCGCGAGCGCCATCCCGACTTGCATTCTGAACATTTCCGGATCCAGCGGACTCAAGCGCACGGCATGGCTCAAATCCTTGATGGCCATGTCTGTTTCACCGTGCAATGCGCGCAGGATGCCGCCCAGGTACCAGGCGGGTGCCAGATTGGGATTGAGCAGCCTGGCCCTGTCCAGCAGGGCGATGCCGCTGTCCACTTCACCCGCGAGATGGGCCAGTGCATGGCCGCCACGGGTCAATGCAACCGCATCATCGCGGCCCAAAGCCACCGCCAGGCGCGCCAGGCGTATGCCCTCGGCGATCTCGCCAGGTCGATCGGCCATCCAGCCATTGAGCTTGCGCCAGAAGTGGCACCAGGCGGCCATGCCATAGGCCGAGGAAAATTCCGGGTCGAGCTCGATCGCTGTGTAGAACATCGGCAACGCCTGCTCGATGGCTTCGCGGCTGCCGCTGTGCAGATTGGCCATGGCGCGCAAATAGTAATCGTAGGCGCCCAGGCTTTCCGTCGGCTTGCGTTTGGCGCGCTCGATTTCTGCCTGTTCCAGTTGCGGCGCGATGGCGCCGACCACGCTTTCGGTGATGCGATCCTGCAACTCGAAGATGTCGTCGAGCAAACCTTCGAAGCGCTCCGCCCAGATATGCGTCCCGCTTGTCGCGTCGATCAGCTGTCCGGTGATGCGCACCTTGTTTGCGCATTTGCGCACGCTGCCTTCAAGCACATAACGCACTCCCAATTCCTGGCCTACACCCTGAGCGTCCACTGACCGGCCCTTGTAGGTGAAGCTGGAGTTGCGCGCGATGACGAACAGCCAGCGGATACGCGACAGCGCGGCGATGATGTCTTCCACGACGCCGTCAGCGAAGTATTCCTGCTCCGGATCGCCGCTCAGGTTATGGAAAGGCAGGACCGTAATCGAGGGTTTGTCCGGCAGGGCGAGAACAGCAGGGGATGCTTGCCTGGGGGGCACGGGCTGTCGATCAAGGTCGGCTGGTGGCGCTTGTCCGCTGTCGTCGACCCTGACCTGTCCGACGAAACGGTAACCCTTGCGGGCAATCGTGCGCACCAGACGCTGTTCTTCGCCGGTATCGCCGATAGCCTTGCGCACCGCGTTGATGTGGCTGGTGATCGTCGACTCCGAAACGATCCGCCCGCTCCACACCCCTTCGAGCAACTCGTCCTTGCTGACCACGCGATCGGGGTTGCTGACCAACAGCAGCAACAGGTCGAAGACCTGCGGGCCGACAGCGACGGCCTGCCCGCGCAAAGTCAGTTCCCGGCGATCCTGATTGAGCACGAAATCATCAAATGCGAACTGCAACGTGAGCTTCCCCTGGCGCAGCGCCTTCGACTCCGTGTCCCAGGCGATTGTCGATTGAACGTTAATGATACGGCAGCTCAAAAGCCGCTGCACCGTCTGCGATCCGGGCGGTTGGACAGCCGCTTTGGACATAAATCCAAGGATTCGCCAAGACAAAGCCAAGGCCGGCGCAAGGACTCGGTCCGGATGCCCAGGCATTCTTGTTCCACACCGACGCAACGGTTGCAGTCGACAAATGGAGAAAACCCATGAAGATCGTCGTCATCGGAGGCTCCGGCCTCATCGGATCGAAACTTGTGAACATCCTTCAGGAACGCGGGCATGACGTGCTCGCCGCCAGCCCGAGCACAGGCGTGAACAGCATCACCCGCGAAGGTCTGGCCGAAGCGATGGATGGTGCTGATGTCGTGGTGGACGTGGCGAACGCGCCGTCGTGGGAAGACCAGGCCGTTCTCGATTTCTTCGAGACCTCGAGCCGCAACCTGCTGGCCGCCGAAGCGGCTGCCGGGGTTCGCCATCATGTCGCGTTGTCGATTGTCGGCACTGATCGGTTGCCCGATAACGGTTACTTCCGGGCCAAGGTCGCGCAAGAAAAACTGATCAAGGCGTCCGGCATTCCTTACACGCTGCTGCGGGCCACGCAGTTCTTCGAGTTCATCGGCGGCATTGCCCAATCGTTCGCCGTCGGTGACGCGATTTACGCTTCGCCGGCGCTGATTCAGCCAATGGCGTCTGATGACGTCGTGGCGGCGCTGGCCGATGTAGTGCTGGCGGCACCGGTCAATGGCACGGTCGAAGTCGCAGGTCCCGAAGCCTTGCCGATCGACGAACTGGTCAGGCGCTTCCTGCGGGCCACCCAGGACAACCGCAAGGTCGTTGCGGACGTGAACGCACGTTACTTCGGCTCCGTGCTCGACGACCAATCGCTGACCGCCGGCAAGAACGCACGCCTGGGCGCCATCCGCTTCGAAGACTGGCTCGCTCAGTCCTCGACCCGATAACCCTGCGCATCATCACTTTCGCATCCACGAAGGAGCAATCACCATGGTTACTCGTCTGCTGTTAGCCGCTGTCTTTGCAACGCTGTCGATCGGTGCAGCGTCGGTTTCGGCCGCTGAGCCACCCCCCGGCAAGGTGACCGTCGTGTTCGACCGTCCCATTCCCAACATCCCCGGCAAGAGCATGAAAGGTGTGATGGTCGAGTATGGGCCAGGCGCCGCATCGCCAGCCCACACCCATCCGAAAACCGCATTCATCTATGCCACGGTCCTCGAGGGCTCGTTCCGCATCAAGATCAAAGGCGAGCCTGAAAAGATCTACCGTGTCGGCGAAAATTTCGTAGAAGAGCCGGGTTCCGTGCACGAAGTCAGCGCCAACGCCAGCGACACCGAACCTGCGCGCCTGTTGGCGGTGTTCGTGGTCGACAGCGGTGATATGCCGCTGGTGACACCGATCAAAAAGTGAGCCGGACACTCGACAACCGGGTGGCAGGTTACTGCCGCCCTTATCCGCTGCAGCGCTGGGTACTGAACAGGAACGCAAAATGAAATCGCTCCAGGACAAAGCCGCCATTGCCACCGGTGCTGGCGCCACAGGCCCGGTCGTGGCAATGCGACGCAGCAAACGCAAAACCCTTGGCCTGGTGCTGTGCGCGAGCGCGGTGGCGGTTGTCGCGGCCTGGGGCGCAATGGCTTTTTCCAGCGGCGTGACCTCCACCGATAACGCCTATGTCCGCGGCGACGTCACTTCGCTTGCCGCCAAGGTCGCGGGTTATGTCACGGCGCTGGAGGTCGAAGACAACCAGGCCGTCCGGGCCGGCGATGTGTTGTTCCGCATCGATGATCGCGACTATCGGGCCAAACTTGCCCAAGCCGTGGCCAATCTCAACGCTGCGCAGGCGCGCCTGAACCATGTCGATGCACAGATTCAGCTGCAAAATGCGCTGATCAGGCAGGCGCAAGCGCAAAAACGCTCGGCCTCTGCTGAGATGAACCTGGCCAATAAAACCCATGATCGCAGCCGCAAACTGATCGTCAGCAACGCGGTCAGCCAGGCTTTGGTCGATGAAACAGGCACCGCGCAATCCAGAGCCGCAGCCTCAGTCTCGGCTGCTTCGGCAACGGTCGAGGCGCAACAGCAACGGATTGCGGTTTTCGTGGCGCAAAGAGAGGCAGCCGTGGCCGCTGTTTCGCAAGCGCAAGCCGCCCGTGATCTCGCGCAGATCGATCTAGACCACACCGTGGTGCATGCACCCGTGGATGGTGTCGTCGGTAACCGCCAGGTGCGTGTCGGGCGGTTCGCTACACCGGGGGTTTCCTTGCTAGATATCGTACCGGTCAACGATGTGTGGGTCGTGGCCAACTTCAAGGAAACCCAACTCGCACACATCCAGCCTGGCCAGCCCGTACGGATCACGGTCGATGGCTATCGCGATACGGCGCTGGACGGCGTGGTTGATAGTTTTGCACCGGGCAGTGGTGCAGCGTTCAGCTTGCTGCCGCCAGACAACGCGACCGGCAACTTTGTGCGCGTAGTACAGCGCGTTCCGGTGAAGATCCGCCTGGCCAAGAATCCATTGCCGGGACGCATCGTGCCCGGACTGTCGGCGCGGGTGGAGGTGACGCAAGGGGCTGGCTCATGAACACGCCTGCCCGGTACAGAACCCGGACCGGTGCGTTGCTCATGTTGGGCATTGTGCTGGCAACATTGACCGAAGCGATTGCCAGTACCGTTCTGGCGTTGGGGCGCAGCGACATCATTGGCGACACCTATGCCACGCCTGATGAGTTCGCCTGGCTGGATGTCGGCTATGTGGCGCTCAAGCTCATCGGATTCATGACCGCCCCTTGGATGATGCAGCGTTTCACGGCGCGAAATGTGCTCATCGGCGCCACCCTGGCCATGGGAGTGGCGTGCTGCGTGGCTGCCATCACCGCACGGCTGGACCTGCTGATCGCGCTGCGCATCATCCAGGGCTTCGCGGGAGGTGCACTGTTGGTGGCGGGGCAGGTGATCATTTTCCGCGCGTATTCGCGCTCGCTGCAACCGTTCCTGCAAGCCTTGTTTGCGATGGGCGCAGTGGTTGCGTCCGCCACCCTCGCGCCAGCTCTGCAAGGGTGGTTGATCGACAGCCAGGCATGGACCTGGATTTTCTTCAGCGTTGTGCCGCTGGCGCTGGCCGCGACCGGACTATTGCTCCTCGCCGACCATCCCGTGCCCGCCAATACCCGATCACGGCCCTTCGACTGGCCTGGTGTGTTATTGGTCTCTGCCTCGTTGTTCTGTTTTACCTACGTGCTCAGTCAGGGCAGTCGCTGGGACTGGTTCGAAGAACCGCGCATTCTGCTGCTGACCATGCTCGGCACCACCGCTCTGCTGGCTTTTCTAGGTCAACAGATCCTGGCCGGGGAGCGTGGGCTGTTCGACTTCACGGTGTTCAAATCCAGTGATTTCAGCTTTGCCTTTATAGTCAGTTTCGTCGCCGGCGCCGCATTGTTCGGCAGCGCTTTCCTGATTCCGGCGTTCGCTTTATCGGTACTCGCTTTCACCCCCACCGATGCCGGTCTGCTGTTGCTGCCCAGCGGTGGTTTTTTCATCGGCTCGCTGTTGATTGCAGCCTGGCTCTTCACATTCCGCGACGTTCCACCCGTTGCGACCGTGCCCTTAGGCATCCTGCTGATCATGGCAAGCATGTGGATGCTTTCCGGTTCCACCAGCGAGAGCGGTGCCGACGACATGATGACGGCCATTCTGTTGCGTGGCCTGGGGTTGGGCTTTCTGTTCCTGTCGATCACGTTGATCGCCTTCAGCGACCTCAACAGTCGCAACCTTGCCTGTGGCATCGGCCTATTCAATACCGGGCGGCAATTGGGCGGCCTGATGGGCGTCGCCGGGCTGCAAACCTTGATCGAGCACCACGTCGCCAGTAACGGCGTCGTCCTTGGCGCCAACGTCACCCCGGGTGGGCACGCGCTCATTGAGCGGCTGACCAACACCACGGCGATGCTGGCCGGCAAGGGCATGGATCCAGCGGCCGCCGGGCGTGCGGCAACCAGCCTGCTGGAGAAGGTGGTGTCAAGGCAAGCCGCGGTGATTGCCTTTGATACGGCATTTTCCTACGTGGCACTGCTGTTTGTCGTGGCTGCGCCGATGCTGGTGGGTATCAAGATCATACTGGCGCGCTATGCCAAAGCGCACAGTCATTGATGCACGTGTTTCAGTGACGCTGGAGGAGGGCGGCTTCG
This sequence comes from Pseudomonas sp. Sample_10, assembly GCF_004321495.1. Taxonomy (NCBI): domain Bacteria; kingdom Pseudomonadati; phylum Pseudomonadota; class Gammaproteobacteria; order Pseudomonadales; family Pseudomonadaceae; genus Pseudomonas; species Pseudomonas sp. Sample_10. The sequence continues at coordinate 73,535 of NZ_RCOE01000158.1, read as the reverse complement.
ATGCAGTTGAGTAACCTGTCGGCGTCGCAGGGTTTGGGCAGGCAGGCAATCAGCTCTGGGGAATGGGAGCCCAGGGGCGGAGCCGCTCCTGGGTAGGCAGTGATTAAAATTGTAGGGATGTGGTAACCCGTCGCGATGAGACGCTCAAGCATCTCCACGCCGCTCATCCCCGGCATCTGGATGTCGGAAACCAGGCAATCTGTTTCAGTGGTGGCGTTGGCGTCGAGGAACTCCACGGCGCTGCAATAGGTTCGGGTTTTGTAGCCACTGGATCGCACCAGGCTTTCCAGGGCACCGCGGACGGAATCGTCATCATCGACGATGGCAATGGTGGTTGCAGTGCGCATCGGGGTGTTTTGCGTCATGTGGTCTGGCTCGTGAATGCGCCTGTCGTTACTACACGATACGCGGTACTGAAAGGGGGAAAAGTATATCTATGTATAGGTCGCTAAGATCTAAGTGTTGATGTACCACCGACCATTCAATGACATCGTGGGCGGTGTTCAATTGCTCATATGGCGAGCATGCGTACTTGGCGCGTGCCAATAAACAGCTAATCTGAAGCGGCGCGACGCTTCCGGATGGCTGATCCGACGGCAAATGCCAGGCAAAACACGACTTTTGTTCCCTCTGCGATGGATAACAACATGCAAATTCTTTGGGACGATGGTGAGCGTATCTTCTGTCGGGAATTACGCTCCAGTGCCGGCGGTGAAAGCCACGTTCTGGTGGCGCGTCCCGCTGCCGAACAGCCGCTGCCGGCCTGTCTTGGCCGTCTCGCCCATGAATTTGCATTAAAGGATGAGCTGGAAGGCAGTTGGGCGGTACGGCCGCTTGAAATGCTGCGTGAAGCCGGGCAGATGCAACTGGTGCTCGAAGACCCCGGTGGCGAGCCGCTGGTTCGGTTGCTGGAGGCGCCCATGGACATCACCAGCTTTTTGTATCACGCCATTGGCATTGCAGTGGTCCTGGGCAAGCTTCATCAGCGTGGACTTGTGCATAAAGACATCAAGCCCAGTCATATCCTGGTGAACTGTGCCGACGGGCAGGCCCGGCTCACCGGATTCGGTCTTGCTTCACGGCTGCCCCGCGAGCGGCACGCGCCGGAGACCATCGCTGGTACGCTCGCCTACATGGCGCCTGAGCAGACCGGCCGGATGAATCGCTCGATCGATTCGCGCAGCGATCTCTATTCCTTCGGCGTCACCCTGTACCAGATGCTGACCGGCTCGCTGCCGTTCACCGCCACCGACCCTATCGAGTGGGTGCATTGCCACATCGCGAAGAAACCGCTGCCACCGAGCTCGCGCGTTGAAAGCGTTCCCGAAGCACTGTCCGACCTCGTCATGAAACTGCTCGCCAAAACCGCCGAGGATCGCTATCAGACGGCGGCGGGCGTTGAGCATGACCTGCGCAGATGCCTGGCCGACTGGCAGCAACAGCGCCAGATCAATGCATTTACCCTGAGCGAACACGGCACCTGCGACCGCTTGCTGATTCCCGAGAAACTGTACGGGCGCGAACAGGAGGTTGACAAGCTGGTTGCCGCGTTCGGCCGAATCGTTGAAAACGGTGCGCCGGAGCTGGTGCTGGTCACCGGCTATTCCGGCATCGGCAAGTCGTCGGTGGTCAACGAATTGCACAAAGTGCTGGTACCGCCGCGCGGGATCTTCGCCTCCGGCAAGTTCGATCAGTACCGGCGCGACGTCCCCTATTCGACGCTGGTGCAGGCGTTTCAAAGCCTGGTGCGCTCGCTGCTGGGCAAGAACGATACGGAGTTGGCGAACTGGCGTGAGGCCTTGCAACAGGCGCTGGATGCCAATGCGCGGCTCATGACCGACCTCATCCCGGAACTCAAGCTGATCCTCGGCGAGCCGCCACTGGTCCCGGCCCTGGACCCGCAACAGGCGCAGCGGCGTTTCCTCCTGGTGTTCCGGCGCTTTATCGGCGTTTTTGCCCGGGCCGAACACCCGCTCGCCCTGTTTCTCGACGATTTGCAGTGGCTCGATGCGGCGACACTCGATCTGCTGGAAGACCTGCTGACCAGTCCGGATGTGCGCCACCTGATGCTGGTAGGCGCCTATCGCAGCAACGAAGTGGATGGCACGCACCCGCTGTCGAGCAAACTCAGGGCCATTCGCAATGCGGGCGGTCGGGTCGATGAAATCACCCTGGCGCCCTTGGCCAAGTCGCACATCGAACAGTTGATCGCCGAGGCGCTGCATGCCGAGGTGGCGCGTATCGAGCCTCTGGCGCAGTTGGTATTGGACAAAACCGCCGGCAATCCCTTCTTCGTGATCCAGTTTTTGCAAGCGCTCGCCGAGGAGCAACTGCTGACGTTCGATCATGAGGCGCGGCGCTGGTGCTGGGATCCGGATCGTATCCATGCCAAGGGTTATACCGAGAACATCGTCGACCTTATGGTCGATAAACTGTCCCGCTTGAAGGCCGAGACACAGCAGGCGTTGCAGCAACTTGCCTGTCTGGGGCACGTTGCCGGCATCACCGCGCTTTCGACTGCCATGGGCGTACCCAAGGCGCAGGTTCGTACCGTGTTGTGGGAGGCGATTCGCCAGGAGCTGGTCGAACGGCTGGACGATGCCTATGGTTTTGTCCATGACCGCATCCATGAAGCCGCTTATTCACTGATCCCCAAGGATTCACGCGCCCAGGCCCACCTGAGAATCGGCCGGCTGCTGGCGTCGCAGACGCCTGCAGAGGATCTGGAAGCGTCAATCTTTGAAATCGTCGGCCAGCTTAATCTCGGCGCGTCGCTGCTCACTGAGCGGGGCGAGCGGGAGCAATTGGCCGAGTTCAACCTGATTGCCGGCCAGCGTGCCAAGGCTTCGACTGCATACGCTTCCGCGCTTAATTATCTGAGCATGGGTGTGCAATTATCGGGTGAAGACTGCTGGGGGCGCCGGCATGGGCTGATCTTTGCACTGGAGTTGAACAGGGCCGAATGCGAACTCCTGACCGGTCAACTCGCTATCGCGAACGAACGTCTGACGGCGCTTTCGGCGCGCGCCATAACGGTGACAGAGCGAGCCAGCGTTGCTTGTCTGCAAATGGACGTCTACCTGCTTCTGGACCGCAGCGATGCTGCGGTCGCTGTCTGTCTCGCTTACCTGCAGCATGTGGGTATCAAGTGGTCGGCACATCCGAGTGACGATGAAGTGCGGCGCGAGTATGACCACATCGGGTCGTTGCTGGGGGATCGGGCAATCGAGGAACTTATCGATCTGCCGTTGATGACTGATCCGACGTCCCTTGTGACAGTCAATGCATTGGGCAAACTCTTCGCGCCTGCCTTACAGACCGATGCGAACCTGACGGACCTGCTGATTTGCAAGGCGGTCAGCCTGAGCCTCGAGTGGGGTAACTGCGATGCGTCGTGCGTGCTCTACGCCAACGTGTTCAGGGTCGCCGGTCGGCGGTTCGGCGACTACCAGATAGGCTTTCGATTCGGTCAGTTGGGTTGCGACCTGGTTGAACAGCGCGGCCTGACTCGATTCGAGGCCAGTACCTATCTGTGCTTCTCGTGTTTCGCTGTGCGCTGGATGAAACCCGTAAAGCAATGCCGCGACCTGCTGCGCCGTTCGTTTGTGGCGGCGAACCGTATCGGTGATCTGCCCTATGGCGCCTATGCCGGCAACAATCTCACTGCCGACTTGCTCTTCGCCGGCGAGCCGTTGTCCGAGGTGCAAGGTGAGTCTGAACAGGGGCTGGCTTACGCCAGGAAGGTGCGCTTCGGTTTGGTGGTTGATTTTATCGTCACGCAATTGAAGCTGATCCGGATGTTGAGAGGCCTGACGCCTACCTTCGGTCGTCTTGATGAAGGCGAGTTGAATGAGCAAGGCACCGAAGCCCACTTGTCCAGTAGCCCGGATCTGGTATTGGCTGAGTGCTTGTACTGGGTCCGCAAATTGCAGGCTCGCTACCTCGCCGATGAACCTGAAGCGGCCATGAAAGCCGCCACCAAGGCGCAGCGGTTACTCTGGGTTTGTCAGGCGTTCTTCGAGGAAGCCGAGTTTTATTTCTATGATGCACTGGCCCGTGCAGCCTGCTGCGATGGCACCCCGGTGAGCGAGCAAGCGGAACATCTGCTCGCCATGGCGGCTGACTGTCGGCAACTGCAGACCTGGGCGGAACAGTGCCCGGAAAACTTTGCCAGCAGGGCAACTTTGGTCGGTGCTGAAATTGCCCGAATCGAGGGGCGTGTGGTTGATGCCGAATTGTTGTACGAGCAAGCGATTCACCAGGCACAGGAGACCGGCTTTGTCCATATAGAGGCGCTTGCCAGCGAACTTGCATCACGCTTCTACGCCAAGCGCGGTCTGGTCAGGATTGCCCATGCCTATCTGCAGGACGCCCGCTACGGCTATTTACGTTGGGGCGCCGATGGCAAGGTGCGGCAGCTGGACGCAAAGTATCCCTCGCTGAGATCCGAAGAACACAAGCTCGGCCCGACCACCACCATGGCCGCGGCGGTCGAACACCTGGACCTTGCCACGGTACTCAAGGTGTCCCAGGCCCTGTCGGGTGAAATCATGCTGGAAAAACTCATCGATACAGTCATGTTCACCGCCATCGAACAGGCCGGTGCCGAACGGGGGTTGTTGATCCTGACGGAAGGGGCAGAGCTGCGCATAGCAGCACAAGTCACCAGCGACAATACAACGCAATTGAGCGATTCACCGGTCAGCGCGCAGTTGTTGCCGGAGTCTGTTCTCTATCATGTGTTGCGCACCCGCGAGAGTCTTGTGCTCGACGATGCCGCGGCCGAGGCGATGTTTGCCACCGACCCCTACATTCGTCAGCAGTGCGCACGGTCGATTCTCTGCCTGCCCCTGATGATCCAGGCCAAGTTGGTGGGGGCGCTCTACCTCGAAAACAATCTGACCGCCAGGGTGTTCAGCCCCGACCGGATCGCCGTGCTCAAACTGGTGGCGTCGCAGGCGGCGATCTCGCTGGAAAATGCTCGTTTGTACCGCGAGGTCGCAGAGCGCGAGGCAAAAATCCGGCGTCTGGTGGACGCCAACATCATTGGCATTGTCGTATGGAACGCCGAAGGTGACATCGTCGAGGCCAATGATGCGTTCCTGCGCATGCTGGGCTTCACTCGCGAGGATCTTGTCTCGGGCCGCATGAGCTGGCGTGAGATGACGGTGCCGGAGTATCGCGAAGCCAGCGAGCGCTCCATGCTGGAGGCGGTACAAACCGGCCACGCCCAACCCTTCGAAAAGGAATACTTCAAAAAGGATGGCAGTCGACTGCCAGTCATTGTGGGGCTGGCCATGTTTGAAGCGGACAGCAAGGAAGGCGTGGCTTTCGTGCTGGACCTGAGCGAACGCAAGCAGGCGGAAGAAAAAATCCGCGAAAGCGAACGACGCTATCGTGAGGTGCAGACCGAGTTGTCCCACGCCAACCGCGTCGCGACCATGGGCCAGCTCGTGGCGTCGATCGCGCACGAAGTCAACCAGCCGATTGCTGCCGCCATCCTCAACGCCAATGCCGCGCAGCGCTGGTTGAATATCCAGCCACCCGAACTCGACGAAGTCCGTCATGTGCTCAGCCGCCTGATCGAGGATGCCAACCGGGCTGCGGATGTGCTGGGGCGGATCCGCGGGCACATCCGCAAGGCGCCGCCGCAGAAAGGGCCGGTGGACATCAACGCGGCCATTGGCGAAATGATCGGCTTTACCCGTAGCCAGATCATGAAAAGTGGCACTGTATTGCAGACCCAGCTCACCGATGGACTGCCACTGGTTGAAGGCGATCGTGTCGAGCTGCAACAAGTGCTGCTGAACCTGATCATGAATGCCCTGGAAGCCATGAGCAGTACCAAGGAAGGCGAGCGGCAATTGCAGATCAGCGTGGTGCCGGGCGATGCCGGCTATTTGCGGGTCAGCGTCAGTGATTCAGGCCCGGGATTTCCCGTGGACAACACCGACCAGGTATTCACCTCGTTCTACACCACCAAGCCGACTGGCCTGGGGTTGGGTTTGTCGATCTGTCGCTCGATCATCGAAGCCCATGGCGGGCGTTTATGGGCAGGTGCCAACCAGCCTTGCGGGGCCACTGTCCAGTTCACGCTGCCGGTGCTGCAGGGCTGACTTAATACTTAAGTTTAAGTTGGGCATATTAATGGTTCGAACGAACTAATCGCAGGTACAAATGAAGCTCCGCAACCCCGGCGATATATTGAGCCTCAAGGGTTGCGGAGAACTTTATCGTGAAAAGCTCAATAGCCAATGTCATCGAAAAGTGTTCATTTCTGCGTGCAAAAGCATTGCAAGCCGTGGCGCTGATAACCGCCGTTTTCAACCGGGTGTCAAATGCTCGCCTGTTACAGAACTACCTGTGCGCCGAACCGCTGATAAACATCGAACGGTCACTGAGCCAAGTGCCAGTGGGCTCGCATCTGATCAGTCCGCGCCGGTTTTACGTCCATCATGGGATCTACCTTGGAGGCGGCTGTGTCGCCCATTACGCCGGGTACAGCAGTTCAATCAAACCGGGGCCGATCGAGGTGACTGATCTGGACAGTTTCGCCAGCGGCAAACCCGTCTGGGTACTGCGGGAACATTGTGAATATTCCAGCGATGAAATCGTCAGTCGCGCGCGCTCGAGAGTCGGTGAACGCCATTACCGGATTTTCTCCAATAACTGCGAACACTTTTGCAGTTGGTGCACTCGCGGGAAAAGTTACAGTACCCAGGTCGACGCGCTACTGCGTTCGCCACGGGGTTTTTTCTCGTTGATTTCAGCGTTGCAGCCGCGTTTTATTGCATAGATTCAAGTGCCTGGCTGTGCTGCTGGCACTTGGCAGGAAAGGCATCCCAGACACCCAATCAGGCTGTGCTACACTTTTTTTTCCTCAATTTTCCGAAGAGTTCCATGCATGAGCGCACCCTCCAGTGAGCCGCAAAGCAATGGTTCTATTGTGTACGTGGTCGATGACGACGCCTCCATTCGCGATGCATTGAGCAATCTATTGCGCTCTGCCGGCATCCGTGTCGAAACCTTCGCTTCAACCACGGAATTTCTCCTTCATCCAAAGACCGCGAGCGCCAGTTGCCTGGTCCTCGATGTGCGCCTGCAAGGCAATAGTGGCCTGGATTTCCAGCGTCAACTGGTTGAGTCAAACACCGCGATCCCGATTATTTTCATCACGGGCCATGGCGATATCGAGATGTCGGTCAAGGCGATGAAAGCTGGGGCCGTGGATTTTCTGGCGAAACCGTTTCGTGAACAGGACCTGCTCGACGCGGTATCGTCTGCGCTGCAAACCGATATCAAGCGCCGGGAACTCGAACGGCAATCTTCGAACCTGCATGCCGATTACCAGTCACTGACGGTCCGTGAAAAAGAAGTCATGGCCCTTGCCGTAAGAGGCCTGATGAACAAGCAGATCGCTGGTGAGATGAATCTGAGCGAAATCACCATCAAGATTCACCGCTCCCATGCCATGAAAAAGATGCACGCGCGGTCCTTTGCCGACCTGGTTCGCATGGCGGAAGCGTTGGGGGTAGGGCATAGTTGTTGAGTTGCGTCGCACGGTTGTTCTGTTCAACAAATCGCGAATAACTGGCTGCCCGTCTCACGGTCGTCATTCAAACCAATAAAGTTGTTGAAAAAAAACACTGTAAGCTTTAAATGGGAAGATAACTGGCACTTTGCTAGTAGTTGGTCAGTATCGCCAGTTTTTGGCTCAGGGAGCGCTGATGAGTTTTGCCGGATTGACCGACTCCCCACGGCAATCGTTCGATTGCGAAACAGCTTCACCTCAATCAAACGACAATCCGGATCGGGTCGGTATGGCCGGCATTGGCCGTGACGACTCGCTTGAGCAGTTGCTCGGCCCGGCGTGTAACTGGAGCCACACCACCGCATGGGTGTTTTACCGCGCCGGTGAACAGCTGCATTGGGTCGGCCAAGGCAACCCGCAGCAGCAGTGGCCCTCAAACATCGAGCATCAAGCGTTTGAAGCCTTTTGCCAGGCCCGGCAGTTGCATTGCTGGCCGACCGGTAGAGGCGAAAGTGTGTTGGGCTGGCTACTTGCGCCGCAAACCGAGGCCGCGGATCCGGCACTCGCCGAGTTTGCCCTGCGTCTGGGCGTTCAGCTACAGACCAACACCCTTGCCCGTGCGCAGATTACTCAGCGTGTGTTGTATGAAATCACCTACCTGGCCAGTTCAACCCGCGACCGTTCCGTGTTTCTGGTGGGGGTGCACAAACTGCTGGCCAGTCTGATCGACGCCGAGAACTTCTATCTCGCGTTGTATGACCCGCACAGTGGCAAGATCGATTATCCGTATTACGTCGACATCATCGATGTTGATGCCGTGGAGTCTTCGCACTACGAATACCTTGATCCCGCGCGCCTGTCGTTGACCGGCCAAGTGTTGACCTCTGGCCAGCCATTGCTGATCGACGCCGCCGGGATCCTCGCGGCTCAGTCCGAAAAGCGTTTCTACTGTGTGGGTGATCGTCCCGAGTTCTGGATGGGCGCACCGTTGAAAAACGCCTCGGATGACGTGTTCGGCATGCTGGCGATGCAGGTCTACGATGTCTCCCGCATCTACAGCGCTGAAGATCGCGCGCTGTTTCTGGTGGTGGCGCGACACGTGGCGATGGCACTGGACCGGATTCTGCACCGCGAGGACCTGGAGCAGACGGTGATGCGCCGTACCCTGGAGCTTTCGGCGCTCAACGACGCCTTGCGCCAGGAAGTGGCGGAACGCGAGCGCGCCGAGCATCTACAGAGCGCATTGTTCCAGATCGCCGAACTGTCGAGCCAGCCAGGCGACATGGCCGAGTTGTTCCAAACCCTGCATGGCATCGTCGGTGACCTGCTGTTCGCGCAGAATTTCTATATTGCGCTGTTCGACGACGCCACCAGCGAAGTGACCTTTCCCTATTATGTGGATGAGCGGCAGACCATTTGCCCGGCGGCACGGCGAGGTCGCCGGGGCCTCACCGAGTATGTGATTCGCCAACGTCGGCCTTGCCTGATTGACGTTGGCGAGGCTGAACGACTGGCCGAAAACGGTGAAATCGAATTGGCCCGGGAGTCCGTCCGGTCCTATTCCTGGCTGGGCATTCCATTGTTCGATGGCGACGTCGTGCGCGGCGTGCTGGCGGTGCAAAGCTATACCTCGCAAGTGTGCTACACGCTGCGCGACCAGGAACTGCTGACGTTCGTGTCCCGCCACATCGACACGGCGTTGTCGCGCCGCACCGCCGCCGAAGCGATCCATGCCGCCAACCTCAAACTCGAAGCCCGGGTGCAGAACCGCACCCGCGAGCTCGATCATGCCAATGCCAAACTGCAACACGAAAACTCCCACGATGCGCTGACCGGGCTTCCGAATCGCACCTACCTGCAACAGCGCCTCAATCTGGCCTGGTCGCGGTTCGGCAGCGAAGGCGGACACCTGGCGGTGATGTTCATCGACCTCGACCGCTTCAAGATGGTCAACGACAGTCTCGGCCATCATTTTGGCGACTTGCTGTTGATGCAAGCCGCTCACCGTCTGCGCGGCTGCCTGCGCGAAACCGACATGCTGGCGCGTCTGGGCGGCGATGAGTTTTCGGTGCTCGCGCCCGAGGCGTCGCTGGACGCGGTGATTGAAATCGCCGAGCGGATTCTGCTGGCGTTTGACTTGCCGTTTTTCATCAATGGCCATGAAGTTTTTTCGTCCTGCAGTATCGGAATTGTCAGCGCCGACAAGCAGTACCACAACGAGCCAGCCGACTTGCTGCGCGATGCCGATGCGGCGATGTACCGGGTCAAGAGTGCCGGGCGTGACAGCTACGCGGTGTTCAACCAGGAAGTGCGCCGCGAAGTGTCGGACCAGATGGAGCGGGAAGGGGCCTTGCGCAACGCCCTCAAGCGTACCGACGAATTGCTCCCGTATTTCCAGCCGATTGTCAGCGTCGAAAGCGGCGAACTGCTGGCCCTTGAGGCGCTGATCCGCTGGCATCAGCCGGGCGGCCGGGTGATCGCACCGGGCGAGTTCTTGCCGGATGTAGAAGGGTTGCGCCTGATCGGCCGACTGGACCTGTACATGCTGGCCAGCATCGCCGCGATCCTTGCCCGGCCCGAGCATGCCAACTGGCCTGCGGTGCACGTCAATTGTTCCAGCTACAGCATGACGCGCCCGGATTTCGCCAATGATGTACTTGCCCTGTTAGCGCTGCACGGGGTCTCACCTTCACGGATCTGCCTGGAGTTGACCGAGGGGGCGTTGGTGGCTGAGCCGGCGATTGCCCAACAGACCATGCAGCAATTGGCCGACAACGGCATGTCGGTGGTGCTCGATGACTTCGGTGCAGGTTTTTCATCCCTGAGCTACGTGCATCAGTACCAATTCAGCGGCTTGAAAATCGACAAGTCGTTCATCCTCGAGCTGACCACCAGCCCCCGCAGTCGTGCAATCGTCCGGGCCATCGTGCGCATGGCCGAATCGCTGGGCCTGAGCGTGGTGGCCGAAGGCGTCGAGGATCAAGCCACGTTGGATCTGCTGCGCGAAATAGGCGCGGGGCAGGCCCAGGGGTATTACTTTGCCAGGCCGATGGGGCTGGAGACGTTGTTGTCGAGTGCTTTGATCGGTCGTTGATGACTACGCTGCCGTGTCGTTCCTTGTGGAAGCACGCGCGAAAAAGCCCGGCTGATCAGGCCGGGCTTTTCGAGGTGGTGCGGGGAAGCGATTCAACTTTCAGGCAACGGTGTTGCCTTGCAGGCGGTCGGAGCCATCGGCAGCGACTTCGTTGCCTTTCAGGCGGTCGGAGCCATCGGCAGCGACGGTGTTGCCTTGCAGGCGGTCGGAACCATCGGCAGCAACTTCATTGCCTTTCAGGCGGTCGGAGCCATCGGCAGCGACTTCGTTGCCTTTCAGGCGATCGGAGCCATCGGCAGCGACGGTGTTGCCTTGCAGGCGGTCGGAACCATCGGCGGCGACTTCATTACCTTTCAAACGATCCGAACCATCAGCCGCTACAGCATTGCGTTTTTCCAGCAGGCGATCAGCGCCACCTTCAGCCACACGGCTTTCGATCAGACGATCCGAGCCGCCTTCAGCGACGACGGGTTGAACAGAAGTCGCGGCAAAAGCGTTGATTGCGAAAACCGAGAAAGCGATGCTGAGGATGGTTTGGCGTTTCATGATCGTGTGCTCCGGGGGTGTATTTGGTTGGTATGGAGCCAATGTTACGCCGCGGATTTTTTAAGAGAACTTCATTGCCGTGATGGTGAACATCGACAGTATTGATAGGGTGTACGGCGTGACTACGCTGAGCATGATGATGAGGCACGCCCTGGCAAACGCGGTTTCGTCGGCACATTGATTACATCGTGGATCATCTGTATTGCGCGGCCGCGCCATTATCAGCAATGCCAATCACGAATAGAGTCAGCCCGTCGATATGTCCACTGCATCGCCAAGGTGTCTCTCATGATTCAGAGCATTCTCAAAACGGCTTCTCTGGCGGCACTTTTTGTCGCAAGCGCAGGCGCGCCTTTTATTCAGGCACAACCATTGCCACTCGATAAAGTGGCTGCGTTACACAATGAAGAGGTGGAATGGCGCAGTTTTCCCGCATTCCCGAAAGAAGTGAAACTCGCTGTCGTGGCTGGCGACCCCAGTAAGCCGGCACCTTACGTGGTGCGAGTCAAAGTGCCGAATGGCACCCGGTTGATGCCCCATACCCATCCTGAAGATCGTATCTATACCGTCATGTCCGGGGTGTTCTATATCGGCTTTGGCACTGTTTTTGATCCGGACAAACTGGTTGCTTATGGCCCCGGAAGCGTCGTGATTTTGCCGGCCAATACGCCGCACTTTCATTGGGCGAAGTCAGGAGAGTACATCTCGCAGGTTTACGGCACGGGGCCGCTGGGGCTTGAATACATCGATAGCCATGATGATCCACGCAAGGCAGAAAAATGAGCAAGCCCTGAGCACGACGAACCCTGAAGGAGCGAGCTCGCCGACGCAGGGCCGCGCTTCAAACCCTGCTCGGGGAGCCTGTACTTTTTCTGGCCTTCACCAACACGTTGAAGTCGTCGGCTTCAAGAGGCCGACTCAGAAAAAAGCCCTGGCCTTCATCGCACGATACCGCTTTGAGCAACTTCAAGTGCTCGGCGGTTTCTATCCCTTCTGCCGTCACGGTGAGCGATAAGGCGCGGCCCAATCCCACGATCGCCTGGATGATGGACTGATCATCTGTTTCTACCAGTTTGCTCAGAAAACTGCGGTCTATCTTCAGGCCGTCGAAGGGGAATGTGCGCAAATAACTCAGTGATGAATAACCCGTGCCGAAGTCGTCCATGGCTATTCGCACGCCCAGGCGCTTCAATGTACGCATGAGTTCCAGTGCGCCGGTGGCATCTTCGAGCATGACGTTTTCAGTGATCTCCAACTCCACCCGGGTAGGGTCGATTGCGGAGTCGTGCAGCGCTTTCTGCACGCGTTCCACCAAGTTGCCTCGCTTGAATTCGCTAGGTGAAAGGTTGACCGATACAAACAAATGTTCCGGCCACCCTGCGGCGCAACGGCAGGCCGTGTCGATGACCCAGTCGCTCAATGAAAGAATCAGCCCGGACTCTTCAGCAATGAGAATAAAAGTATCCGGCGCTATCAAACCGCGCTCAGGATGTTGCCACCGTACCAGCGCTTCGGCGCCGACCATCTCTCCGTCCGAGATCCGATAGCGCGGCTGGAAATGCAGTCGAAGTTCTCCATTCCTGATCGCGAAGCGCAGATCACTTTCCAGACGACGCCGCTCAATAATTCTGGCGTTCATGTCTCCCGCATAAAAACGCCAGGTGTTACGTCCCCCGGCCTTTGCTTCGTATAACGCGATATCGGCATAACGTAGCAACTCGCTCGCCTCGCATGCGTCGTTGGGTGCCATGGCAATGCCAATACTGGCGCTGACAAACACCTCTTGTTCACTGACCTCTATCGGTTGCTCGACGGACTCGATCAGACGGCGACAAAGCGTCTCGACTTCCTCCTGGGACCCGACATCGGTGAGTATCAGAACAAACTCGTCCCCACCAATTCGGGCGACAAGGTCTCCGTGGCGAACGCATTCTGCCAAACGGCTCGAGACCTGATTGAGCACCAGATCGCCTGCTGCATGTCCTAGCAGGTCATTGACCGGTTTGAATCGATCAAGGTCCAGGCTGAGCATGACCAAGGGTTGTTCCACCGTCGGCACAGCTTTGAGTTTGCCATCCAGAAACTCTTGGAGACGGGTCCTGTTGGGCAGGCCGGTCAGGGCGTCATGCTGTGAGAGGAATTCGATTCGACGGCGAGCTTTGACTTCCTCCGTAACGTCGGTTGCCGTTCCCCGGAATCCTCCTCCCGCCATTGCTCGCGCTGATAGACGGGTGATTCGTTCCTGGCCATTTGTATCCAGGTAACGACACTGCACGCTGATGTCCGGCCGACGATTCGGAATACTGAGCCACTGAGAGACTGTGCCTAGCTCAGTGCGCAACAGATCATCCATTGCCGCACCAATCCATGCCTCCCGGGAAAGGCCTGTGACCTCTTCAAACCGCTCTGACAGATAAGTGAAGTGCCAGCCACCGTCCATTTCCCAGACCCAGTCCGAGCTGGCCTCTACGACATCGCGAAAGCGCGCCTCACTGGTGGCGAGGTCGGCCTGACTGCATTGCAGCGATAAATAGCTGGCATCAAGTGCCTGCGCAGCGGCGGTGGTTCGACGCAAGATGACCCACGTCATCAGGCACACCAACAGCGCAGCGATCCCCACAAGGGGCAGCCCGAGTGCGAGCAATTGCAGACCTGGCCTGTGCGGGCTCCAGTGCAGACTGCCTGCGGCGCCGGTTTCACCCAAGGGGTACACAGATTGCGAGTGAATATCATCGGCAGTGGCCAAGTGCAGGCCTTCCACTCCGAAGTCCCGACCCATCGCTGCAAGTTTGGCGCTGTCCAACGGATCCACGAAAATCAGCACCGACGCCGATCTGTCATCAGTTTTAACCGTCGGATCGGTTCCCGGGGTAATCGCTGCTGCAGCGATCAGGGCGGGTATCCCTCCGATATTGACGAACGTAGTGGTAGGCGTTTCGGATTCGGCTCCCTCGCGGGCCTTGTCGAGAATCGCGTCGATGGACTGCTCGAGCCATTGTTCTGCTTCAACTGACACCTTCTCCCCGTCGACCACGGAATAAACGGTGCGATTGAGATCATTGACGACAAACAAGCCGCGAAATCCGAAGTCCGTGTAAAGAGTGGTGCCGATATTTTGTCGTACATATGCCCAGTCGGTGTCTACTTCAGTGTGCAAGTGCTTGTAAGCATCGCCCCAGAATGCGTAATCCTTGACGGTAGAGCGCAGCGAATTTTCCAACGATTGCACGGCCTTCCTGGTGTAGAACGCACTCTTGACTTCCTCCGCTCCATCCAGTTTTTGCGCAAGATAAACAAGCGAGCCGCACGCGAGCAAAAACACGCCTGCCAAAAGACCAACAAACTTGAACAGCGAAGCGCGGGTCAGGGCCACGCTTGAACGATTGGTTGGGGAACAAGAAATAGTGGGGAGATCGTTAGGCATAAATTCCCGGCAGTCGGTGAGAACAACTCATTTGCACACCAACTTATCGGCAGTGGACGCTAAAAGGTGAGTTGCCGTACGTCGCCAAACGACCGGCCGAGTATGCCGAAGCGACGCAGGTTCCTGGTTATCGACGCTCACAGCGATGCAGCGCCAGGGCGTAAACCAGAGGCGCGAATTGTCCGCACGCCGCGCTTCGCTGGCCCATCTCCCGACTCAGCAGCGGCCGCTGAAGGCTCGATCTGCGTGTCTTGCTGGAGACCGCCCAAGGGTCAGCTGAAGTCAGCAGCTTGGGTCAAAACCACATCGACACCAACAGCCGGCTGCGATAGTGGCGGTTTTTTCTTCAGGCATCCGTTTCTCCCTTGATGGCCAAAACGCTGCAAGGCACCTGATACAGAACATGCTCCGTGGTACTGCCAACCAGCTTGTCCACGCCTTTGTGATGGGTATTTCCCATCACGAAGACATCCGCTCGAGTATGCGTGGCAAAGTCGGCCATTGCTTTGGTTGGCGGTCCTGCAATGAAGTGTTGTCGCTCAGGTGGCACGCCGTGGCGCGCCGCCAAGGCAATGAAGCATTTTTCGAGTGACCGGCGCACGTCGTTGCTGAAGCCTGGCATCGTCACGGCGCCAGCACCTGCATCAGAGAAATGTGTGTGTGTCAGTTCATAGGCATACAGCAGGTGCAATTCAGCATCACACTGCGTCGCCAATTCGTTCGCCGCCTGAATGACACTGTCGTTGATTCCGCTGATCTGACCCTCTGGATGCGATGGGTCAACCGCTGCCACAATCACCCGAGGAAGCGGACACCTGACTTGGCTGACCAGATGTATGGGCGTGGGACATTCGCGCAACAACTGCCAATCCAAAGGCGTGACGAATACGCGTTTGAGCGCTGATTCATGATGTACGTCCTTGATAGTCAGGTCCGGCTGCATTTCAGCCACATGCTCAAGGATCTGTTGCAGCGGGTCACGGGTCAATGCAACTTCGGTGGTCACATTGATGCCCTTCCTGCGCATGAGTCCGGCTTCATCCTCCAACCACTGCAGGTTCTCCTGCCGGCAACTCTCGCGAAGTTGTTCACTGTTGCTCATTAACCGCATAAGGTCGAAGTCTTCGATGAACACCGCGATGTGCAGCGCTGCGCCTGTGGCGTCGGCCAGTGCGATTGCCCGCTCCATCGCCGGCGAGTGACGCATGGTCGGACCTGCGATCAGAAAGAGTCGTTGATATTGCCTCATGTGACACCTCCAAACGTTCTGGGTTGTTGGCCAGCGCCCCCAGCACTTTCGCTTGTCCCACCATTGGCGATCTTTTATCGCCTCACTACCTGGATCGACACTATCAATATACGCCTGCATCACCGGCTTGCCAGTTGCCAGGGCTGGTGAAGGATGTAGCAGACCTTTTCATCACGACCGCGCAGTAAACGGGGCTGCTGGAACCGCGGGCCATGCCACCCGCCTTGACCATGGAGCACAACCAATGCGATTGCCGGCAGTTCAGCACCTGAATCAACACTTCGTAAAAAACGAACTATTGGCAATGAATAAACGATTTTTGCTGATGTAACAGGCTCGTTAGCATGACTCCTCCAGCCTATTGCTGCTTCATGCGGAGACAGTCAATGACCGCCATCAGCGTCGGCCAATCCTGGATGTGGGCCGCCTTCATCGTATTCGTCCTTGCCATGCTGGCCCTCGATCTGTTCGTCTTCGGCGGGCGCAAGGCGCATCGTGTTTCGGTGCGCGAAGCGCTGGCCTGGGTCATCGCCTGGATCAGTCTGGCGCTGGTCTTCGCCGTCCTGCTCTGGTGGTATCTGCGCAGTATGTTCGGCGCCGAAATCGCCCAGCGTACAACGCTCGAATTCCTGACGGGCTACCTGATCGAGCAGTCGCTGTCGATCGACAACATGTTCGTTTTCGTGATGATCTTCGGCTACTTCGCCGTGCCGCCAGAGCTGCAACGCCGCGTCCTGCTCTATGGCGTGCTCGGCGCCATCATCATGCGCGCCGGTATGATTTTCGCCGGTGTCTGGCTGGTGCGGGAGTTTGCCTGGCTACTCTATGTCTTTGGTGCTTTCCTCATCATCACCGGCATCAAGATGCTGATCTTCGCCAACCAGCAGCCAGACCTCGAAAAGAACCCCTTGCTGCGCTGGCTGCGTAGCCATCTTCGCATCACCGATGGCTTTCATGGCGAGCGCTTCTTCGTACGCCAGAACGGCCTGCGCTGGGCGACGCCGATGTTCCTGGTGCTGGTACTGATCGAGGCCAGCGACCTGGTCTTCGCGGTCGATAGCATCCCGGCTATCTTCGCCGTCACCACCGACCCCTTCATCATATTCACCTCCAATATCTTCGCCATCATGGGCCTGCGCGCACTGTATTTTCTGCTTGCCGACCTGGCCTACCGCTTCCACTTGCTCAAATATGGCCTGGCCATCGTACTGGTGTTCATCGGCGGCAAGATGCTGGTCGCGCCGTGGTGGCACGTGCCGATCCAATGGTCGCTGGCGACCGTCGGCGGCATCATATTGGTTTCGGTCCTGTTGAGCCTGACTATGACGAAGAGCAAAACGCTGCTCGACTGACCGAGCGTTGTCGCGCAAGGCAGCGAGCCCGTGGCAGCGCTGCTGGAAGTGACACCTTATGGTGGGCCGGCGGCTTCGCGCAGATACCTGCCGTTTACCCAACCGGTAAACTTCTGCTTGAGGCCAGCCTCGATTTGGCACCAACGACTGGAACCCACCGGTTTGCAGCCCAGGTTGCGTACCCGGTCGCCGATCACTAGCGCGCCGACGATCTGCTTGCCGACACCGGGCTCGCTGCGCACGTTGAGAGTTTCGCCGCTTGAGAGGTTTGCGACGTCCCAATAATCGGGGCCACCGGAAAACCCGTCAGCGTAGTCGGTCGTGATGTCCGCCTTGGGTTGCCGGGGTTCCTGGTGAACACCTTGGGCAACCACGCAGGTCGCACCGAAGAGCGCCACAACCGCCATGAACCCGATAATTCGCATCCCCGTACTTCCTCATTTAGTTTGAGTGGACATCTGGTCTGTGGGGCAACGGCAATCAGCGTACCGCGATCAACTGAAGAAATTAACCGGCCTAGCCACTGCATGGATTTCCTCGACGCGGTGTGACATCTGCCATTGAGAAAATGAACCCTGCGCGATGGTTTCGTTCCGCGAACCGGGAGCGCATAAAGCCAGATTCCTGCTGTGGTGCTGCAACTTTTTTACGCTTTCTTTACGGTCAGCATTTCTGCCCGCAACGATACTGGCGGCGTCTTTTATAACGTCCATGAGCCCGGCTTTTTCAAGGGCCGTGGAAAAGTGTATTGCCCAAGGATGGCGTGCAGATATTCCCTGTTAATTGAGAGATGCCGCCTTGAGTGAAACAGCGACCCTTGCACACGAAAACTCTTCAACCAAAACGTCAGGCGTGGGCATGCTCGTCGCTGCTGTCGGCGTCGTTTACGGAGACATCGGCACCAGCCCCCTTTATACGCTTAAGGAAGTGTTTTCCGGTCACTACGGTGTTCAGGTCAATCACGACGGCGTGCTAGGCATTCTGTCGTTGATCTTTTGGTCGCTGATCTGGGTCGTCTCGATCAAATACGTGTTATTCATTCTGCGAGCAGACAACCAGGGCGAAGGCGGCATTATGGCGTTGACCGCCTTGGCTCGCCGTGCGGCAGCGCCGATTCCGCGCATGAGTAAGGTGCTGGTTCTGCTCGGTCTGTTCGGGGCAGCACTGTTTTACGGGGATAGCATGATTACCCCGGCAATTTCGGTGCTTTCTGCGGTTGAGGGGCTTCAGCTGGCGTTTGACGGAATAGAGCACTGGGTGGTGCCCTTGTCGGTGATCGTGCTGGTGGCACTGTTCCTGATCCAGAAGCATGGAACGGCGCGTATCGGCATCCTCTTTGGCCCAGTGATGGTGCTGTGGTTTGTGGTGTTGGGTGCACTTGGAATCTACGGGATTTTGCAACGCCCGGAAGTGCTACAAGCCCTCAATCCTGCTTGGGGCGTGCAGTTTTTCATGGTTCACCCAGGCATCGGCGTTGCGATTTTGGGTGCCGTGGTGCTGGCTTTGACCGGTGCAGAGGCACTGTATGCCGACATGGGTCACTTTGGCCGCAAGCCGATTTCCCGTGCCTGGTTCCTTCTGGTGTTGCCAGGGCTGGTGCTCAATTATTTTGGCCAGGGTGCCCTGATCCTTGAGAGTCCGGAAGCTGTACGCAATCCGTTCTATCTGCTCGCGCCGAGCTGGGCACTGCTGCCGATGGTGGCGCTTTCGACACTGGCGACCATTATCGCTTCTCAAGCCGTGATCTCCGGCGCTTTCTCCCTTACGCGCCAGGCCATCCAGCTAGGCTACGTCCCTCGGATGTTTATCCAGCACACCTCAAGCCAGGAGCAGGGGCAGATCTACATCGGCACGGTTAACTGGGCGTTGATGGTTGGTGTGGTGCTGCTGGTGATCGGTTTCGAGTCGTCCAGTGCATTGGCAGCTGCCTATGGGGTCGCTGTGACGGGCACCATGTTGATCACCACCATTCTGTCTTCGGCTGTCGTGCTGCTCCTCTGGAAAACGCCACGTTGGCTGGCCATCCCGATGCTGCTCGGCTTTCTGCTGGTCGATAGCCTGTACTTCGCGGCCAATGCGCCGAAAATATTCCAGGGGGGCGCGTTTCCGGTCATTGCCGGTATCGGCCTGTTCATCTTGATGACCACTTGGAAGCGGGGGCGAAAGATCATCGTCGAGCGTCTGGACGAGACCGCGCTGCCTCTGCCGTTGTTTATCAGCAGCATTCGTTCACAGCCTCCGCATCGGGTGCAAGGCACCGCGGTTTTTCTGACGGCAAGGGCCGATGCGGTTCCCCATGCACTCTTGCACAACCTGCTGCATAACCAAGTGCTGCACGAGCAGGTGGTGTTGCTCACCGTAGTGTCCGAAGACAGCCCTCGGGTACCCGCTGATCGACGGTTTGAGGTAGAAGCCTATGGCGAAGGGTTCTTCCGTGTCAGTCTCCATTTCGGTTTTATGGAAGAGCCTGACGTACCCTTGGCCTTGAGTCTCTGTCACTTGAATGAGCTGGATTTCAGCCCGATGCGCACGACCTATTTCCTCAGCCGGGAGACGGTGATCCCCACCAAGCGCATTGGTATGGCGCGCTGGAGAGAGAGCCTGTTCGCGTTTCTGTTGAAGAACGCCAACAGCAATTTGAAGTATTTCAAATTGCCACTGAACAGAGTGATTGAATTGGGAACTCAGGTAGAAATGTGAGGGAAGGGCAGCAGGTGCTCGGATTTACTGCTAGTGCATTAAAGTCCATGCAATTGCGCACAAACGACCCGATCCTGACTGTCGTCTCTATTGCGACCAATTCACTCGCCGAGCTTTCGCCACTTAAGTTACATTGCTGAGCGTCAATTGTGCCGCGACGGCCATTTCTCACAGGTATTAACGGCTGAGCGGCTTTCTCTTCGAGCTTGGCTTGCTATTGGCAGAAACATGCAGGTAGGACAGCACGCTTTCAGTCAGCTCGGCAGAGAGCCTGACTGCTTCCTTATTTCGCGTCATGACGGCGGCAACCAAGCCCTCGATCAACGCCAAAACAGCCGAGTTTGAGCTGATGAGTACTGGATGATTCGCCGCAGCAAACAGTGCGTGATGCGCGATGTTGGCCAAAGGCGATGCTGGCGAGTCGGTGATGGCTAGCACCGAGGCTCCCCGTTCTTTGGCAAATCTCGCTAATTGCAGTGTGTCTTGGGAGTAACGGGGCAGCGAGATCGCCAGAAGGACGTCGGCGGGCGTGATGGATGCCAATCGATAGGCTGCGTTCTCGTTGCCACCTTCCATACTGATTGCCTGCGCATCGGCAATAAAGGGAATCAGGTTGGAGGCGGCAAGTCCTGCCATGTAGGCACTGTTTCCAAAACCAAGGATGTAGATTTTACGCGCCTGGATGAGTGCACTGACAAAGGCTTCGAACACTTCTGAGGAATTGTTGGTGTTGGTCGTGCTCAGGTTACTGGTTGCGATTTGAAGTTGCTCGGTCAAACCGAATTCCCCCAAGGGCCGGTGGGCCATTTCATTGCGCAACTTGTCGACGGGCGAAACCATGTCTTGCAACGTAGCGACCAACTCGACTTTTAATTGCGTGTAGCCCTTCAGGCCTATCGCCCGAGCAAGTCGATTGACTGCTGCCGGCGAAGTCAAAGACTCCTGGGCCAGCTCTTCGATGGTCAGGGTTGCGGCCTTCAGTGGATGACGCAGGATGAAGTCAGCCACCTTGCGCAGTGACGGTTGCAAATCCGGCACAGCCTCGGCGAGGTTGCGCATGATGGGCGCTGTATAAACGGCGGCATTGCGAGGAGTTTGAAGCATAAGTTGGGTCGGCCTATCGATCAGTTGCCCCAGTGTATCTGAAGCGAGCGAAATCACGGGAGTGCCGCCTCAATCGGTCAAGAGTCGGCCATGACGAATGGGGTCGCTGCCTGTGACCTTGGCCAGCCACAGGCCGGGTTGGGCAAATCGCAGGCGCTCACGGGCGTAGAGCACGCCGTTGGTAGTAGCGCAAACCCGTGTATGAAGGTCAGTGATTGGATCGAAGACTTCAAAGAGCGCGTCCCCTTTGTTTACTCGTGCACCCAACGGTTCCAGGAATGAAACGACCCCGGCGTGTGGTGCATAAGCATATTGCGCCCCTGCAAATGGCGTGGCTTCACAGTAGGAGGGGGGGACATATGGCCATTCGCCGCTGATCATCTTCAGGTCGCCCAGGTACGCCAGAATGGCTTCTGCATGGGCTTGGGCAGCGACGTGACCGGTGTCCGCCATACCGCCCAGTTCTATGGTCGTTGCCATGCAAGCCATCGGAATGGATGCGTCTGGAAATTGCCTGGCCAACTGGAGCCAAGGGGTGGAGCATGCTTCGTCAAAGGAATCGCCGCCGGCCGCTTCGGCCAGTAAAGCCGCGCCGGCGCCGAGTCGGTTTGCTAATGGCTCAAGTGAGTCCCAAAGCTGCGGCAGGCTATAAAGCAGAAGAATTGACTCGAAGTCGCAATGCAGATCAAGCACTACATCGGCATCACAAGCGTGAGTCAACAAAAGGCGTTGCAACCCTTCAAGCGCTGAGGTCGCTTGAGGCAGTTCGTTCAGCGCTTCGTGCATGGCTGCTCGAATGACTGCCACATTATCCTTGGCCTGTCCGCCCAGGCGCCCGGTAACCCGAGCAGCCACCGGTTCCCCGAGTGAGGGGAAATCCCGATTGAAATTTTTGCCGCTGGCAAAGTCGAATCGCCCCTGATGAGTGGCTTGAAACATCTGTGACAACCCGATGGGATTGGCTACCGGAACCAGTTCAATCGTTGCGTTCAGCCGACCTTCTTGCTCCAACTCGCGCAAGCGCTTTTTCAGCTCGACCGCTACGCGCATGCCCGGCAATTCATCCGCGTGCAGCGACGCCTGAATGTAGGCTTTGCGAGGGCCGCTACCAAAACGAAAAACCGACAGACGTCGTTCGATACCCGGGCTGCCCCAGGGTAGCAAGTGCTCAATGTGTTGCATGGAGAGTTCCTGAAAAAGGCAGGCAGGAGTCGCTGAAACACGACTCCTGCGCAAGTGATCAGCCGCCGTAGATGTCGTAGCTGAAGTACTTGTTCTGAATCTTCTGATAGGTACCGTCTGCGCGAACGGCGTCGATGGCGGCGTTCAGTTTTTCAGCGGTTGCAGAATCGCCTTTGCGTACCGCAATACCCGCGCCGTTACCGAAGTATTTCTTATCGGTGAAGTCCGGGCCTACCAATGCGAAACCCTTGCCTGCATCGGTTTTGATGAAACCTTCATCGATGTTGACGATGTCGGCAAGGGTGGCGTCCAGGCGTCCGGATGCCAGGTCCAGGAACGCTTCACCCTGGGAGCCGTAGCGCACGACTTCAATACCCGCTGCGGCGAATTTGTCACTGGCATAGCGATCGTAGGTAGACGCTCGCTGAACGCCCACTCGCTTGCCTTTCAGGTCTACAAGCGGGTCGTTGATAACGGTACCGGCCTTCATCGCCAGCTTGCCGGGGGTGTGATAGTACTTTTTGCTGAAATCGACCGATTTAAGCCGATCGGGGGTTATCGACATGGAGGACAGGATTGCGTCGATCTTGCGTACCTTGAGGGACGGAATCAATCCGTCGAACTGCTGCTCAGTCCATACACATTTGACCGCCATTTTCTCGCACAGCGCATTGCCGATGTCGTAGTCGAAACCGGAGATCGCGCCGTTTGCTGTCTTGGACGCAAAGGGTGGATAGGCCGCTTCGATACCGATGCGCAGCGGCTGTTCCTCTGCCATCGCGAATGCGCTCATGGCGGCCAACGCCACAGCGCCGAGAAGTGTGATTGTTTTCATTGTACGACTCCTTATAGCGGGTATCAGGGTAAGTAGAACGGGTCGACGAGCACGTATGGCGCTTGACTTGAATCGGGAGTCACCATGACGGCAATGAAACAGTTATTTTCATACAATGTAAAACAAGAAAATAATAAAATCACTATGCGTGGAAAAAAACTGATCTTGTAGATTCTACAAATCATTGAAATAAAACGATTAAATTAGATTTTGTGGCCTGAAACCGGTTTTTTAAGCGCTGATCAAAGCCCTTGATCAGCCAAAAAATGCGGCGTATAAACTTTCATATGTAATGAATCTGAAAGAAAAATTTACAGGTCGGCGCTGTAATGGTCGGTTGTGAAGCCAGTGATGTTCTCCCCACAAAAAGAGCAAATGCGGATGAGCAAAGTGAGAAAGGGCAGGGTTTTGGTCGCGTTGGCTATCGCTTCTTCAGCGACGTCGGTGCTCGCGGATGGCCATTTACTGGCGGTAGGGGGCATGCTGAGGGCCAGCAATTTGCCCGTGTATCACAAATTCGTGGATCTGGCGGGCGGGTCTGGTGCGGCGAGGATTGTGATTTTCCCCACTGCCAGTGCAAGCCTGGGTTCAAGTAAGCGCTTTCAAACCGAGCTGGTGGCGTTGGGTGTGCCAGCTTCTCACGTCACGATTGCGTCGATCGACAGCAAAAATTACGCACAAACAATGAATGATCCCGAAGCCGTCAGGCCGATCACTGAGGCAAGTGCCGTGTGGTTTGTGGGTGGCGATCAAGCGCGAATTGCCAAAGCGTTGTTTAACGCTGATGGCAGTGATTCGCTGGCGATGCAAGCCGTGCGCAAATTGTATGAGCGGGGCGGAGTCATTGGTGGCACGAGCGCGGGGGCGAGTATTCTCGGCGCAAAGATGCCGACGGCTTACGGGGTTGTCATGGACACGCTGGACTTCGGTGTAGCGAAGTCTTCCGGGCAGCGTGGTGCGGCATTGCTCAAGGGCTCTGGCCTGTTCAAGGCCGGGATAATCGATCAGCACCTGGATCAACTCGAAGAAACCAGTACCGGGCGAACCGCGCGCATGGCCAGTTATCTGGTCGACGACCCACGCGGCAAGGGTTTCGGGTTAGATACCAACACCGCCATGTGGGTGAAGCCTGACGGTCGGATCGAGGTCATTGGCGAGGGTTATTTGACGGTGATGGATGCCAGCCATGCGACCAAGCGGTTCGGCGTCTATGGCACTGAATTGCATAACGTGCAGCTCGCGATGCTGGGCAACGGCGATCATTACAACCTTTCGACAAATGCAGTCTTACCGGCTGAAGGCAAGGAGGTCATCAAGCCGGGCGATGAGTATCTGGTGGGTAACCAATTGATTACAGACCTATCGGCAGTGGCGGCGATGCGCCGGGCGGTGCTGTATGGTCTGGCGGACAACACAGCTACCCGTCAATCGGGGCTGATGACTCGATACAATCCTGCCAATGGATACCATTACGGGTACCGGTTTGATTTCACCAAGGCCCCGGGTTTTGTTGCACACAGCAAGACTTATGACTCATTGACCAACTACACCGCACAGGGCGTGAGTCTGGATGTCACGCCGGTTGATGCGAGATTGAGACCTGCGCAAAAAAACGTACCCGCCGACATCCCGGCCAATCAGGCCTCCGATGCGGTGCGGGCAGTAGTTTTCCGCGGGCTGATGACCTGTAACGAAGCAAATGCCTTTGAGCCGGCCCGTGCCATTACCCGAGGCGAGTTAGCCAACACGTTGCAGATGACGTTGGCCGGTGAGATGAAGGTCGACACACGCGCTGGCTTCACGGATATGCCGGCGGATTCCCCATTGTTTGATCAAGCCCGGATTGTGGTTTCCAATGGCTGGATGAAAAGTGGACCGGCGTTCGAAGCGAGCAAACCGGTCACCCGGGCTGAGTGGGTTGAAGCTGCCAGGTTTTTGGTTGCGCAAGGTCGTGTCACAACGGTGGTACCTGACTCGAGTAAGGCTTCGACCGTACGCCGTGATGAAGTGGCCGAACTGATCGCCCGGGCTTACGATCTTGGAGATAAATCTTGAAGTCGGCTGTCATTCGGCTACGCAGTCCATGCGCGCTGACTAAATGAATTGACTCAGATGCCCCTCGACCAGATTGAGATTTTCGCGCTCTCTCACCTGTTTGCCGGTGAGGAAATAGGCTCGGCATTAGCCAGGTCTGATAACCGAATGTTTCGAGTGATTGCGCGAGAGAAAACCAATGCTGGCTTTTACTCGATCATTGAGTATTCGCTAGAGGGGCGATGGGCAAATGAAGTGAAGGAGCGGTGCTGGGCATTCAATCATGCCGCCCTGAGTCCGCGGGGCGTCTTTGTCTGCTGGTCCGAGGACAACCGGACTCTGTGTCTGGAAGCGTTCAGTTGTTCGGGCGGATGGCCTTCGGAGTTGTTGCCCGAGCAATTGTGTCTTGCGACCTGCGCTTGAAGTACATTCCAGCAGTTAGCATCCGGGATGTCAGGCGCTCAGGTCAAAGTGACAAACACCGTTGGTAAAATTGAGACGGCTTGAAGGTCGATGACTCAGCGCTTGTAGAGCAACGCTTCAACTACAACGCCAAACGCTGATGAGTGTTCACGGCGATTGGGGTAATAGAGATGGTAACCGGCAAAGGGCTGGCACCAATCTTCCAACACTCGCACCAGGCTTCCGTCAGCCAGCTCTTTGGCGACCATATCTTCTGGCAGGAACCCCAAGCCGCATCCCGCCACAGCCGCACGCAGGATCGGCACGCTGCTGTTGAACGTCCACTGTCCCTCGACGCGTGCCTTGAGTTCGTGTCCGTCCTTTTCAAAATCCCATTGCATCAGGCTCCCGTGGGTGGGCAGGCGTAGATTGATGCAGTTTTGAGCGGCCAGATCTCCTGGTTCCCTGGGAATGGGTCTGTGTTTGAAATACTCGGGGGATCCTACGACGGCGATGCGTAACGGCGGACCGATAGGCACGGCGATCATGTCCTTGGCTACCTGGTCCCCCAGCCGCACGCCGGCGTCATAGCGCTGCGCGACGATGTCGGAGAGGGCGTAGTCGACGGTGATTTCGACCTTGATGTCCGGGTAGTCGGGCAGGACCTTCATCAACTTGGGCCAAAGAATATTGTTCGCCGCATGTTCGGAGGCGGAGATCCGCACATTGCCTGCCGGGGTATCGCGAAACTCGCTGACCGCGGCCAGTTCAAGCTCGATCTCGTCAAAGCGCGGTGCCATGCTTTGATACAGGCGTTGCCCGGCTTCGGTAGGGGAGACGCTGCGTGTGGTTCGCGTCAGCAGACGAACCCCAAGCCGGGTTTCGAGCGCACGCATGGTGTGGCTCAGCGCGGATTGCGAGACGCCCAGCTGCGCCGCCGCGCGGGTGAAGCTGCCTTCGCGGGCGATGACCACGAAGGCTTGCAGATCGTTGAGATTGGCGCGGGACATTGATGAGAGCCTCTCATGGGGCAGCGCGTGATTATGCCATCTAAGCAGGTTCCGGCTGGATGCGCGACCCCCGAAGAGCCTGTCAAAGGGTTCGTGCGTAGAACGCTGTCAGTTTGCCAATGGCCGCGTCGACATAACGTGGGACCCAGTAGGTTTCGATGTGGGTGGCGCCGTCGATGATGAACAATTCCTTGTCCTGGGTGCCGGTGGCCTTGGGAAATGCATCCTGGCTCATGTACAGGCTGTCAGCCTTGCTGCCGGCGATCATCAGCAATGGCTGATTGATCAGCTCGATCTGATTGGTCGCGTCAAAACGCATCAGGTCCAGCAGGCTGCTCGTGGTGTATTTGAAGGTCGAATTCGGATGCGCATGGGTCTTCCAGTAGTACTCGTAGCCTTGGCGATACAGTTCGAAGGGCAGCTTGGCGATCTGCTCATCGGTGAGGTTGGCATCACCCGAATACAGCACCGCGCCACCGGCGGCTTCCTGCGCGCGGGCAGCCGACGCTTGTTGCAGGCGTTGCTGGATGCTGTCCAGTTGCGAGTCGTTATAGCCGTTGCGGCGCACGCGTCCCGAGTTGAACATGCTCACCGTCGCCAGCGATTTGAAGCGCTTGTCGGTTTGCGCCGCGGCCAGCGAGTAACCGCCACCGCCACAGATGCCAAGCAAGCCCAGGCGCGTGCTATCGACGCCCGCATATTGGCTGATGAAGTCTGCCATGCCGTGGATGTCTTCGATGCGATACGCCGGCTTGTCGATGCTGCGAGGCTGTCCGCCACTTGCGCCCTGGTAGGCCGCATCGGCGGTGATCGTGATGTAGCCCTGTTCGGCCAGGCGCTGGGCGTACAGACCGGCGACCTGCTCTTTGACGCCGCCGTTCGGATGCGCGACCACAACGGTCGGGTAGACCTTCTTCGCATCGTAGTTGGCCGGGGTGTAAACGTTGGCAGCGATGTCCAGGCCATTGAGCTTGTAGCTGACCGGGTGGATGTTGACCTTGCCCGGTTCGTTGCGGGTCAGGGCGCCGTCGTACGCCAGGGTGAACGGGTTCTTTTTGTAGTCCGCAGCGCCAGCTTCGCCCGCAGAGAGACCGACCAGCGCCGACATGAGCGTGGCTTTGAGAAGGGTGTTTTTCACGTGAGGCTCCTGAGTAATAAAAAGGGCGGCAGTGCAATAGGGAGAGGGGTTAATCCAGCTGTTTTTCTTTGAGGAATTGCGACACCAGGTCGGCGATCTGCACGTTGTTCAAATCCGACATGGGGAAATGGGTATTGCCGTTGATGCCAATCTCCGGCAAATGGATCAGTCGCACGTCGCCCCCATGCCGATTGACCGCATCACGCCATAGCCGGGCCATCTTCAGGCGGGCGCGCCAACTGTCCTGGGCGGGCAGGTCGACGGCCTGTTCCGGGATGTTGTCGCCGTAGAGGATCAGGATCGGAATGCGCGTCAGTGCCATGAATTGTTCCATTGGCACCGCCGAGCCTTGCACCGTGTCGAACGCACTGGGAATCGGCGCCGGCAGTTCACCCTGCGGGAAGACGAAGCTGCTACCCGGCTCGAACGCCACAATGGCCTTGACCTTGTCGTTCTTGATTGCCGTCAGCCAGCCCGGCCCGCCACCTTGCGAGTGCGTAAACAGAATGCCCGGGCCGATCTTGTCGAAGACCGCCGACACACCATCGGAAACCACGCCCATGTCGAACGGCCCGGTGTTCGGTGTCATCGCACGGAAAAACTGATCACGGGTCTGCGCGTCCTGAGCTACTTGCACGCCGTTGAAGTAGTTGGGCCACAGGCCGATACGGAACTGGTTGAACCACAGTTGTTCGTCCGGCGTCGGTTTGACAGTCGCCTCGACCATGCTGCGCCCGGCATCGCCACGCCGAGGCTGATCAATCAGATAGACGCCGTAGTGACGGCGCAGAAAGATGTTCTGGAAACCTTCGCGGCCATCGGCGGTGGTTTCCCAGGTCTTGGAAAACTGCCCCGCGCCGTGCCACATGACGATGGGCAGTTTTCGCGCATCGACCGGGATTTGGTAGAACGCGTAGGCGTGGTCACCGTGGTAGGTCTGGCCGTCGGGTGTCATCGGTTTGCGCGGATTGAATGTGCCCGGCGCGGTGGTCATCGTTCCCCCGGCGGCGAAGCTGCCTTGCGCCTGAATCAGCAATGGGCCTGAGCCATCGGGCTGGTTCGCACAGGCTACCAACAGGCTCAGCAGAGTGATGCCCAACAGTTTTTTTGCAGATTTCATGTCATTTCCCCGACGCAGCAAGTGCCTGGTTCAGCGCTGTGTTTGCACGTTCGGCGGTCTGTGCATCTGCGTGCTTTTTCAACTGCTCGGTGACTTGGCGCAATTGCGTTGCGCTGAGCCCGACGCGCAGGCTCGCCAGCATGTGCGAACGCAATTGCGATTCCACCCCCGGCGTCGCCGCCAGCGCTCCGACGGTCGCCAGTTCGCGGCTTTGCCAGTCGAGGTTGTCGCGCTCGAAGATGTCGCCAAACAGGTGGGTTTGCAGAAACCGGTTGATCACCGGGGCGAATTCGAACACCGGCCCTTGGACCGGACCACCGGAAATTTTCGTTTGATTGGCCGTGCCGGCCGTCAGCAACTCATCTCCGGTTGGAATGGCCTGGCCCGGCTCACGCCCCGGCGCATCGTCGATGCCGCGTTGTTTGCGCGCCTGCACCACGGTCATCAGCTCATTCAAGGCATTAAGGCTGCGCGGGAAACCGACGTAGGCGTAGAGCTGCACCAGAACTTCCCGGGTTTCGCTGATAGTCAGGCCGGCATCGAGACCCTGGTTGAGCGCCGTGTTGAGATTGGGCATGTCGCTGGTCGCCATGAACGCTGCGATCAGAGGAATGGCCTGTTGCTTGCTCGACAGGGTTTCTGCGGTGGCTTGCGTGCTGGTCATGGCTGAGGTGGCCTCGGCTGTTTGTGTGGTAACGCTGAACATCGCCCCAAGGCTCAGGCAGAGCGCCATCAATACGGGGAGGGGAGTGGTCTTGTGAGCATCAGTGGTCATCGTGAAAGACTCCGTCCATTGCGGGTCACTGCGGTGTCGCTGGATCGTACGGAGGATGGTTGTGGCGATTAACCCCGATATTGCGCAAGGACTCCTGAGCAGAGCTCATGAGTCGGTTGTGCAATGAGCGTTGGAAACCGGACGCCGACTCGCAAACACTGGGCTTGAGGCGCTGTGGGGGGATTCGGGAAAAGTGTCGAGCGCCAGGTCCCGACACATTCCGTAACTTCATTTACTGCGCTTGCGCTGCGTATTGCGCATCCGAGACTTTTTCCGCCCAAGTCACAGTCTTGCCGTCCTCGGCTTCAGCGATCGCGATATGGGTCATGCCGTTGCTGGCCGTAGCGCCATGCCAGTGACGTGTATGCGGCGGGATCCAGACAATGTCGCCCGGACGGATTTCCTGGCGCGGGCCACCCTCTTGCTGGACATAGCCGACCCCGGCGGTGACGATCAATGTTTGGCCCAGCGGATGGCTATGCCACGCGGTGCGCGCGCCAGGTTCGAAGGTCACCGTGCCGCCGCCGATGCGCGCCGGCAGGTCCCCCTTGAACAGGCCATCAACGCGTACGGTACCGGTGAAGTTTTCCGCCGCGCCCTTGATTGAGGGCTGAGCGCCATTTTGGGTGATGCGAATTTCGTTGGCCGCTTGGGCTTCAGCGGTCAAGAGCGATAGGGCGAAAAATGGCGCGATCAATTGATTCATTGGATGAACTCCGCAGAGAAAGTGAATTCAGTCTGAAAACAGGTCGGCACGGGGTAGATTCAGCGCACGCTCAACCATTCATTGACGCGTTCCATGGTCTTGCGCTCCTGCTCACCCTCCATCACAAAACCCTTCATCAGCCTGGATTTCGGCGCATGTGTCTCGAGGACGCGGCGGCTATTGCCCAACCCGTATCCGCCGTGAGTATTGAAGGGGATGAGGGTTTTACCGGCCAGGTCGTGGGTGCTCAGAAACGCACGCACGATCGGCGGGGCGGTTTCACCCCAGATCGGAAAGCCGAGATAGACCGTGTCGTAGTCGGTCAGCGCGCGAACCCGGCCTTGCAGCTCGGGTTCGAAGTCGCTGTCGCGCTCCTGGCGTGCCTGTTCCACGGTTTGCAGATAATCCTCGGGATAGGCGTTGGCCGGGCGAATCTCGAAGAGATCGGCACCGAGTCCGCGCTGGATAAGCCCGGCGACCACGCGGGTATTGCCCGAGCGCGAAAAATACGCCACCAGAATCCGCGACCCTGAACGCGGCATTTCGCTGTCGGCTTGCGTGTCGGCAAGCGACAGCAGCGGGGCGCTTGCAAGCGCCGCAATGACCGTGCGCCGCAGCGGATCGTGATTGTTGCTCATCGCCCGACGCGCGCCTTGAGGGCCTCGGGATAACGCTCGCCTTCGATGCGGATCTGCGCCAGTGCGGTGTCAATGGCCTGGAGTTCGGCCGCGTCGAGGGTGATGTCCGCGCCGCCAAGGTTTTCTTCCAGTCGATGCAACTTGGTCGTCCCGGGAATCGGCACAATCCACGGTGCCTGGGCGAGCAACCAGGCCAGCGCAATCTGCGCCGGTGTCGCTTGTTTTTGCGCGGCGATCTGGCGGATCAATACCACCAACCCTTGATTGGCTTGTAGTGCCGACTGGCTGAAGCGCGGCACGATGCTGCGAAAATCGTCGCTGCCGTATGTAGCGTCGGCCGCTACTGTGCCGGTGAGAAAACCCTTGCCCAGTGGACTGAATGGCACGAAGCCGATCCCCAGTTCCTTGAGCGTCGGCAGGATTTCCTGCTCGGGCTCGCGCCACCACAACGAGTATTCGCTTTGCAGCGCCGTGACTGGCTGCACTGCATGAGCACGTCGAATGGTTTGCGCACCGGCCTCCGACAGACCGAAGTGCTTGACCTTGCCTTCGTCAATCAACGCCTTTACTGCACCGGCGACTTCCTCGATAGGCACGTGCGGATCAACCCGATGCTGGTACAGCAAATCAATGTAATCGGTCTTCAGTCGGCGTAATGAGCCTTCGACGGCGACCCTGATGTGCTCGGGGCGGCTGTTGAGAATCTGCTGTTTATTGTCGTCGCCGAAGGTAAAGCCGAACTTGGTGGCAATGACCACCTGATCGCGAACCGGTGCCAGTGCATCGCCGACCACTTGCTCATTCAGGTAAGGACCGTAAACCTCGGCGGTATCGAAGAACGTGACGCCTCGGTCGACTGCCGAGCGGATCAACGCGATGGCTTGTTGCGTGTCCGTCGCCGGGCCGTAGCCATGGCTCAAGCCCATGCAGCCCAAGCCCAGGGCTGACACTTCGAGTGAACTGTTTCCGAGTATGCGCTTGTGCATTTCGATCTCCCGACGTTAGCGTTGGGGAACAGTAAGCCAGCTAACGAGTGGGGACTAGATGGGTAGATCGGCAAGGGTTCATGAGGTTTGCTCATCAATCCGAAAAGAAGGGACGGTGGCGACTGTGTACATTGCGGTCCGGCCTGGATTCAAACCGCTCACTAACTCTTAGAGCTTCTTCGATTCTTGCGCGGGCGCAGTAAACCACTTGTCCTTGGGCACTCGTTTCTCCTCGATGGGATCGCCCAGGTAGTGAGGGGACATGATCTGCACGCCGTACTCGTTAAATACGTCTTGAATATTGGCGTGCAACAGGCTGAGCAATACCGCGCGCGGTCGGGGTTGACTTGGGATGGCTTGGGCCACCAGTCGATATTCGGGATAGAAGTCGGACAAAGCGGTTTGAAACACCTGTGCCGGCGGGTCTTCGAGTATGCCCGGAGTGCGGCTGGCTGCTTCCAGTAGCATCGCCTCCACCTGACGCCACGGTGTGTCATAGCCAATGGTAACTACGGTATCGACCAAATAACCGGGGCCTTGCACGGTACGCGAGTAGTTCTTGGTGACGGTGCCGGTGATCATCGAATTGGGCAGCGTCAATACTTCTCCTAGCCCTGTTCGGATACGCGTAGTGAACATCCCCAACTCTGTAACCGTGCCTTCGTATTCACCTATGCGCACGTATTCCCCGGGACGCAAGGTGTGGGTGTACGTGAGGATCAATCCGGCCGCCGCCTGCCCGACCACACTGGAGGCACCGAGCGAAATCATCAAACCGATCAATACCGACAAGCCTTTAAAGGCATCGGTACCAGAGCCGGGCAAATAGGGGTAGGCCATGGCCAATGCAAACAGCCAGATCGCCAGTGAGGTGAGGCGCTGGGTCGGTTGCAGGGTTTCCTGATTCAACCAACTGAAGGTGCCGGGGACGGCGATGCGTCTCAAGACCCGGCGGGAAAAGGCCGTGATGCCACGGGCGATGAAAAAGATGGCGACTACGACGCCGAGACCGGGAATTGCACCGAGGATGCCGTGGAGTAGATAACCGGCAACGTCCAGTAGATAGTTGTTGAGGCTTTCACCCCAGGGCCGGGTATAGGGAAACTGCGATAGGACAAAGCCCAGCCATTCATACGTCAGCAACAGGACGACGAGCCAGCGCAGCATTCCCAGCACACGACTTGCCAGCGGGTAGAGGTAGTTGGGATCGATCACCTGCACACGCCCGACTTTCAGCGCTTGAGAGTGCCGAAGCATCAAGTCAGGCAGTTTCCTCAGTAATCTGCGGCGCAGATACGCCATGCACCAGAGCAGGGCGATAAAAATGCCGGTGGCAAGCGCTGTAGCCGCCAATGACCGCAGAATCAGGCGAATGCTGCGAGCTTCCTGGGTTTCGGCCACCACCTGACGAAGTTTTTCAGCTGCCGCTTCGGCGGCCTGCTGCACCGACTCGTATTCAGTAGCATCGACGTCTCTGGGCGAAACGATAAAGGCACGCTTGGCGCCCAGCAGCACGAGGTTACTGTTCTGAATCGAATCGAGAGTGACACGCAGATCGTCGGCATCTTCCAGCGCTTCATTGATTGCGCTTTTCGCCCTTTTGACCCGGGTTTCTGGCGTCTCGCCGAGCAACGTGGCGCGGAACACCATGATGCTGCGATTGGCGATTTTCAGTTCGGCGACTGGGGTATCAAGCGGTTTCTCGTTGTCCTCGGCCCATAGAAGTACAGACCAAAACAATCCCGAAACAACCATTAATGTTGCGAGCAACCTGCTGCGCATGCGCCATTTCCTTACTTCACAAAGTTCAGGTCAAGGGTACGTATCGCAGCGTAGTTCAGTGCTCAATGGTTGCCAGATTTGAGCGGATCCAGTGGCTGTTGATTGCTCACAGCAATACTACGTTTACTTATTGCAGTCTTTACTTGATCTACATCAAACCTGTCGCTTTGGCAGGAGCTAGTGTTTTGCATCCGCCACTTGAGTACACAGTCGCAAGACGACTCTTGGATCTGCCTGAAAAGTCAGGAGCGATCCAGTCCAGATTATTTACACAAAGCGGCAAGCCCGTCACACCGGCCTGCTAGTCTTCCGCGAACATCTACCACTCGTCATTTCTCAGTGCGAGAGAGCCAACAATGAAATTGACAGCTAAAGCGATTGGATGCGCCTTACTTACCTTAGTTGTCACGCACACATTGGGAGCGCGCGCGCAGACTGGGGCGAATACCACCGCCGACACCATCTACACAGGTGGTCACATCATCACCGTCAATGAGCTTCAGCCGCAGGCTGAGGCTATTGCAGTCAAGGATGGTCGTATTCTCGCCGTTGGATATCGCGACGAAATCGTGAAGTACAAGGGCCCCAAGACGCTGCTGGTCGACTTGGCTGGTAACACTCTGGTGCCCGGCTTCATCGACCCCCATGGCCATGTGTTCAATACAGGCATTCAGGCGATCTCCGCCAATCTGTTGCCGCGTCCGGACGGTGCAGTGAACGACATTGCCCAATTGCAGGCTGCGCTAAAAGCCTGGGCCGAGCAGAACCAAAAGCTCACCGCCGAGTACGGCTGGATTGTGGGGTTTGGCTATGACGATGCACAACTCAAAGAACAGCGCCATCCAACGCGCGACGATCTAGACCAAGTATCGAGCACGTTGCCAGTGGTGATCGTGCACCAATCCGGTCATCTGGGGGCCATGAACAGCAAAGCCCTGGCGATCCTTGGGCTTGATGCGAGCACAGAAAACCCTCCCGGCGGCGTCATTCGACGCAAGAAAGGCACTCAAGAACCTGATGGGGTACTCGAAGAAAACGCTTTTTTTAGCCAGCTCTTCAGCCTGATGGGCAAACTCAGTCCGGATGCCAACGAGGCGCTATTCGCAGCAGGCGTCAATCTATACAAGAGCTTCGGCTACACCACTGCACAGGAAGGCAAAGCATCGCTCGCCTCGGTGGCTACCATGGAAGCGGTGGCCAACAGTGGCAAGCTGGGCATCGACGTCGTGGCTTATCCAGATATTACCGTGGGCGCGGAGGCAATGAAGGCGCCCTGGCTGTCACGCACCTATTCAGGTCATTTCCGCCTCGGAGGAATCAAACTCACGCTCGACGGTTCGCCGCAGGGTAAAACAGCATGGCTCACTCAACCTTATTACAAAGTGCCAGCCGGACAGCCACCGGATTATCACGGCTACTCTGCGTTCACTGACCAACAGGTCAACGGCTTCATTGATCAAGCTTTCAACAATAACTGGCAAGTTCTGGCGCATGTGAACGGCGATGCCGCCATCGACCAGTTCATTAACGCTGTAGGTGCGGCTGAAAAGAAATATGGCATGGCTGATCGCCGCCCGGTCGCCATACATGGGCAAACCGCTCGCCTGGATCAGGTCGAATCATTCAAGGCGTTGGGCATCATTCCATCTTTTTTCCCGATGCACACATACTACTGGGGTGACTGGCATCGAGACTCGGTATTGGGCCCTGATCGTGCGGCCAACATCTCACCGACTGGCTGGGCCATCGAGCGGGGCATGATTTTCACCTCGCACCATGACGCGCCGGTGGCGATGCCTGATGCGCTGCGGGTTATTTCTTCTACGGTCAATCGCGTGACACGCAGCGGCAAAGTGCTTGGTCCCGAACATCGAACGACACCATTGGTGGCGCTAAAAGCCCATACGCTCTGGTCGGCCTATCAGTACTTCGAAGAGCAATCGAAGGGCTCGCTCGAGGTAGGAAAGCTCGCTGACTTTGCAGTACTTGACGGTAATTTGCTCACTGTAGATCCGCTGAAAATCAACGAAATCAAGGTGCTTGAGACGATCAAGGAGGGCAAGACCGTTTACCGACGCGATACCGCACTGAAGGCAGACGCGATAGCCGGGTGTGTCGAATCAGATACTTGCTCCATGGTCGCAAGTCGAGCGCTTGGTCTGGCAGGGCTTATACATACTCAATAAAGGGGACTGTCAATAAAGGGGACGGATCTATTTATTTGGTGTGATGACACGAAGGGCGACGGGGTTGTCGGTGCCGGCAACGCATAGGTCCGTTTCATCCACGCCACTTCCGCTATCGGTGTGCGACCGAAGAGGCGTTTGAAGTCGCGGCTAAATTGCGAAGCACTTTCATAGTCCACCAGAAATGCCGATTTGGCTGCTGTCAGGTCGTTACGCAGCATCAATAATCGAGCCTGATGCAACCGTGTCGACTGGAGGTACTGCATAGGCGAGGAATCGGTCACTTTGCGAAAATGCAGATGAAAACTGGGCACGCTCATCTGCGCTTCCTGGGCCAGGGCTTCTACATCCAGATGCTCGTGGTAATAGCTGTGGATTTTGTGAATGGCGCGCGTCACCCCGCAACCGACCAATGGCTACCTGCCGAAAAAGCAACACCCCAACCCATCATCCATACCCGGATTTCAGTCCCTCAACTGCGCCAATACCGCATTGACCATGTTGTTGAACGTAACCGGTGAATCGATCACCCGGGCAGCAACCTTTGCTTCGCCATCGGCACTGGTGGCACGCCTGGCTTGGTCGGCGGTGGAGGACAATTTTACGATGACGACCTCGCGCTTCGGGTTGATGTAGATTTTTTGTCCAAAACGTCCACTGGCCTCCACCGATCCTTCACCATCATTTCGCTGAAACCAATAGTTGCGGTAGGCGTAGCCAGGCCGGCCTGGGGCGAGGTTGCCTTGAGCGAAAATCGTTGGGTCACCCGGCTGGAAAGTACTGCGCACGGCCTGGTTGAAACTGTCGCTGCTCGGCGTTCGGGCCAGCTCTCGGCGTACCAGTTCGGCGAAGCGCGCAGTATCGCGAAGGTTACTGCTGATGCCGCCGCTGGCCATCTCGGTGCCCAATTCGTCGATCTGGACATAGGCATCTTCCTCGGCGAAGCGCGACCAGATGCGTTGCTCGACCAGTTGCGCCCAATTCATTCCGGATATACGCCGCATGGCCCAGGCCATCGCCTCGGGCGAACCGTTCTGGTAAAAAAATCTGCCTTCGCCAGGGGCCATTTGCGCGATTTTCAGAAAGGCATAGATATCGCCGGGCATCGTTGCGTTACGCGGGATCAACCCGGTCGCGGCGAACAGGCCGAGGTCAGGTGGCACCGCTTCGGGGTATGCCACGGCTACCTGCATATCAAGGTTGGCCTGTACCGTGGCCTCGCCGAACGGCGTACCGCTCAACTCAGGGACATAACTGGCCAGTTTCGCCTGCGGATCGAGCGTGCCTTCGGCGATGAACTGTGCCGCTAAAAGGCCGGTGACCGATTTGGTCATCGAAGCCCAGATGTGTGGCTGGCCGGGTTCGAATCCTTCAAGGTAACGCTCAAAGATAACGTTGCCGCGCTGTAGCACGATCAGCCCATCGGTCGAGGTATCTTGCAGGTAACGGGCGAGTGTCAGGTCCTCTTCGCCGGCCTTGAAAGTGACCTGGTCGAGATCGCGCGATGCAGCGTCGAGCAACGACAGGGGGTGGGCAGCACGACCGATGTTGCGCGTCGCGGACACTTCACGGGCGTGACGCATTGACCAGCGCAGGAAGGGCGGTTGGAAGGCGTTGACTTTGTTCACACGAAACTCCAGTGCAGGTGGAAAACCTTGCATGACGCCGTTATCGGTCGGGCCATTTGCCGCGAGGGCCGGACAGGTTGCGCTGCTGAGCAGAAGCGCTACCCCCAGTACGAGATTGGCTGTGGACTTGGCAGATGCGGGCCGGGTGGGACATTTGGGCATTGTGGTTATCCTTTATGCTTAGAAGGTGGCACCGACACCGATCGAAACGAAGTCGCGATCGCCACGCGTACCGTAGGTGCCATCGATGTAATCGGTGTAAGACAGGCTCATCGAATACTTGCTCATGAACGTAGCGTCCAGGCCGAGGCTGACGGAGCGCGAACCTTCGTTGAAGGCCGAGCCGTCGCCTGGCGAGTAACCCTTTACGTCATGCGACCAGGACAGGTTGGGTCGCAGGTCCAGCCCCTGCATCACGCCCGAATAACTCCAGGTCGCCCGCATCCGATACCCCCAGGAAAACGGTGTGACGAAGCCTTCATCGTTGCAATATTCAGGGCTGTTCGAGATCGACAGGCAGACGTTGTTGTCTATCAGCTCGCCATTGTTATAGGCCCCGGAGCGGCCATAGCGTGGTCCGTTATTCCCCTCAAGGCCGCCGACATAGGTGGCGCCGATCTCACCGACCAGCAGCACTTGATTGGCGCCCATGACCTGGCCGAAAGAGTGCATCGCCGAGACCTGCGCCTGGGTGACTTCCTTGCGCCGATAGCCATTGAACAATGTTGAGTCGGTGGTTGGTCGCTGCCCGGGTTCGGACAAAGGGCTGCGACCGTTGGCGTTAAGCAGCGATTGCAGCACGTCAGTGCCATTGAGTTGCACGGGCATATTCGGGCGATAGCTCAGCTCGCCCTGAAGCGCCGTGCCGGTGCGCAGGGTGGTGGAAAATGTCGCGCCGTACAGGCGGATATCCTCAGGGTATTGTGCGAGATACTGGGACGTGCCCATGCGCAACGCGCCTGCCAGGGACTGGCCTGAACTGGAAGCCAGAAAGGCGCCGCAGCCGGCCGATGACACCCCAAGGTTGCTGCACAGCTGGGGAGCGAAACCGGTATTGCTGTAATAGGGGCTGCTGACCGTTCCCAGATAAGGCGATCGGCTGTGATAGTTGGCGGCGTAAACACCGAACTCGGCATCCAGCGGCGTGACGTACCAGCGAATCGACAAGCCCCATTGGCCGCTGTCGCGAGCATCCTGATCACCCGCTCGAGGGATGCGTACACCTTCCTCGTTCATGACCACGCCGAATGGCCCGAGGCCTCGATTTGCCGCTGAGAGGTTGACCTGCCGACCGCCGACGTCAAGGCTCTCGCAACCTTCGGGTATGAAATCATTGCCCGAAAAGAATGTGCCGCAGTTGTCCAGTTGCGTCTGTTCCCAGTCCAATTGATAGAAGGCGTCAAAGGACAGTGCTTCGTTGATGTTCTGTGTCACGTACAGCAAGTTGACCGGCACCAGCGCGTCCTTGACCTCCGAACCTGGTCGGCGCAGCGCGGCCTGGTTAAAGGGGTTCACGACGTTCAAACCGCCCTGGATAAAAATGCTCTCGCCCCAGTTCACCACTTGTTTACCCAAGCGTGCCGAGCCTGGCTCACCGTTTATGTCGTAGAAGTAATAGGCGAATGCATCGAGCAGTTGGGAGCCTGCGGTCTTTGCCGATGTCTTGCGATTGTTGTCGTCGATGTTCTTGAAGCGTTGGTTGTGATCGCGCTGCGCCGTGTCGTACCAGTAGGTTCCGCGCACGAATATGCCCAGGTTGTCGAGTTTGAGTTCCAGGTCATGGGTGCCTTTGAATATCGTCGAGAACACATCCCCGGATCGATAATTACGCCGCCCGTCATTGCCGTTGGCGGCCGCCACCTGCAGCTTGTCCGGATTGGCTGTGCTGACGCCGACACCTAATGCCAGTGCCGAATCGAATTGGCCTTCAATTTCACCGAGTTCAAATTGCATGGCATCAACGGGTGCGACGAGAAGACTGCACGACAGTAGTAGCAGTGATGAGCGAAACCGGTGGGCAAGGATAGCGTTCACTCTTAACCTCTTATTGTGCTTATTAGAGAGTGAGGGGGTGGGACAACTGAACGAACATCCGGGCTATTGACTGCCGTTGGCTGGTTCGTTGTCGGTCGCGAGGGATAATAGGTAGGCGGCGGATCCGCTCACAAATAGCGTCTTTGGATTGTTGCCATAACACTTTGGCATGGCTGACGCGGGCGTTTGAGACGACAAGTAGAGCCAGCTAAAACCGCTATACCCGGCATCAAGAACTGATATTACGTTTGCCGTTGCGCCGCTGTTTAGGATCGTTCCGGTCTTAACTGTCGACGAGAACAACAACGTGAACCTTGGAAAAATAATCAGTCGAAGTGCCAAGTATTGGCCTGAGCGAATGGCCGTCATTGATGTCAACACGCGAGTGACCTTCGCTCAGCTTGAACAGCGTACAAACCAGCTTGCCTCGGCATTACTGGGCCAGGGCATCACCCTTGGCGAGCACGTCGCCATCCTCGCCGAGAACCGGGTTGAACTGGTCGAAGCCGAAGTCGCGTTCTATAAGGCCGGCCTGGTGAAGGTGCCCGTCAATGCGCGCCTGTCACTGGACGAGGTCATCCAGATCATCAACGACTCTTGCAGCGTCGCGCTGATCACCACGCCTGTATTTGCCCAGGCCTTGACTGCCCGCCGGGCTCAGGTCCCCGCGTTGCGTCTGATCGTGGCGCTGGGAGATGAGGGCGGTGATGTCGCCTACTCGGCACTGCTGAGCCAAGGCGACAATAAACCGGTCAGTTGCGACCCGTCGGACGACGCCCTGGCCGTGTTGCATTACACCTCCGGCAGCTCCGGTGTGCTGAAGGCCGCCATGCTCAGCGTCGGTAATCGCAAGGCGCTGATCCGCAAGAGCATCGCCAGCCCCACCCGGCGTGCCGCGCCGGGCGATGTCATGGCCCACGTCGGGCCGATCACCCATGCCAGCGGCATGCAGTTGATGCCGTTGCTGGCGGTTGGCGCCTGCAACCTGTTGCTGGAACGCTACGACGATCAACTGCTGCTCGAAAGCATTCAGCGTGAACGCGTCACCCGGTTATTCCTGGTGCCCGCGATGATCAACCGAATAGTGAATTTCCCGGGCGTGGAGTGCTACGACCTCAGCAGCCTGAGCCTGGTCATGTACGGCGCTGCACCGATGGCACCTTCTCTGGTCAAGCGCGCCATCGAAGTGTTCGGG
The DNA here is from genome assembly GCF_004321495.1 of Pseudomonas sp. Sample_10. NCBI lineage: Bacteria > Pseudomonadati > Pseudomonadota > Gammaproteobacteria > Pseudomonadales > Pseudomonadaceae > Pseudomonas > Pseudomonas sp. Sample_10. Next base: position 32,884 of record NZ_RCOE01000158.1, on the reverse strand, counting down.
CCGATCCTGGCACAAGGTTATGGTGCCGGCGAAACCTGTTCGCTGGTCACGGTACTGACCGAGCGGGACCACCTGTGCGAAAACGGCGACTATCGACGCCTCGCCTCCTGCGGGCGCTGTTACTTCGAGACCGACCTGCGGGTGGTCAACGAGGACTTCCAGGATGTGAAGCCGGGCGAAATCGGCGAGATCGTGGTCAAGGGACCGGACATCATGCAGGGCTACTGGCGCGCGCCAGAGCTCACCGCCGAGGTCATGCGCGATGGTTACTACCTAAGTGGCGACCTGGCGACGGTGGATGATCAGGGTTATGTGTTCATCGTCGACCGCAAGAAGGAAATGATCATTTCCGGGGGCTTCAACATTTATCCGACGGAAGTCGAACAGGTGCTCTACAACTTGCCTCAAGTCTTCGAGGCGGCGGTCGTCGGCGTGCCGGACGAGCAGTGGGGCGAGTCGGTGCGAGCCGTCATCGTACTCAAGCCGGGCACCGCACTCAGTGAGCTCGAGGTTATCGAACACTGCGCGCGAAACCTGGCCGGGTTCAAGAAACCCCGTGCTGTGGATTTTGTCAGCGAACTACCGAAGAACCCCAACGGCAAAGTGGTTCGCCGTCTTATTCGCGATGCCTACTGGCAAAACTGCGACCGTCGCATCTGAGGAGGAGATCACCATGTATCAGCCAAGTGAAAAAGCCAGCCAAATCATCGAGGCCATCGGTGGCTTCATTCGCGACGAAGTTCTGCCCCTTGAACAACGCGCAGGCCTGAGTTGGGCCAAGCCCCATCCTCGCGATGTGCTGCAAGAGGTCTGGCAGCGCTCCTGCGACCAGGGTTTTTACAACATCATGCTGCCCGAGGCCATCGGCGGCGCCGGGCTGAACGTTTCAGACCTGTGTGCAGTGAAGGAGGCCACGGTACTGAGTGGTTCCATGCTGGCTCCGCACATCCTTGGCGAACTGTCCGGTCCGCCGCGCATCGGGCATCTGTTCAAGGTCGCCAGCCCCTGGCAGATCGAGTCTTTCCTGCAGCCGGTGTGCCGTGCCGAGAAGGCCGTGTGCTTCGCGCTGACCGAGAGTGAAGCCGGCTCCGATGCAACGGCGATCAAGACGATTGCACGCCGTGACGGTGAAGAATATGTGCTCAACGGTAGCAAGCGTTTCATCTCGGGTGCGCCCTATGCCGATATCGCGGTGCTGCTCGCCGTTACCGGACCAGGCGGTGGCGCCCAGGGGATTTCGGCGTTCTTCATCGATCTGAAGGCGCCAGGCGTGCGCATAGAGAGCGACTATGCGGTGATGTCCGGCGGTGGCGCCCATGGCGATATCTTCCTGGACGAAGTACGGGTGCCCGTGGCCAACCGCATTGGCGAGGAGGGGCAGGGATTCAAGCTGGCGATGGGGCGGATCACCCTTAATCGCTTGCTGCATTGCCCGACTTTGCTGGGCCTGGCAGGCTTGGCGCTGAACCTGTCGATCGACTACGCCCGAACGCGCAAGCAGTTCGGCCAGCCGATCGCAATGTTCCAGTCGATCAACCACATGATTGCCGACATGGCGACCGAGTTGCATGCTGCGCGCAGCATGGTCTATGCGACAGCCGCGGTGAATGATGCCGGTGGGGATATCCGTACTCAGGCACCCATGTGCAAGCTATTCGTGTCCGAGACGGCTTTCCGTATCGCCGACCGCGCGGTGCAGATTCACGGCGGAGCGGGGCTGCTGCGCGGCAATCCGGTTGAGTGGATTTTCCGCGCGACCCGTATGATGCGCATCCTCACCGGCACCAGTGAAATTCAGCGTAACACCATTGCCAAGGGCGTTCTGATGCCTGGCTAGCAGTGCCCGCCGCACGTCCGGCCGCACCTGGCCGGACGCTCTGACAAGAACAATAACGAGAGACAATCATGACCCACACTCAAACCCCCGCACGTCTGGGCACGGCCTGGATGGTTGCGGTACTGCTGGCACTGCTGATGCTGGTCAACTTCCTCGACAAGGTCGTCATTGGCCTGGTTGCAGTGCCGATGTCCAAGGAGCTTGGCCTGTCACCGACCGAGTTCGGTCTGGTAGGTGGCGCACTGCACTGGTTCTTCGCGATTTCCGCAGTGATCGGCGGCTTCGTCGCCAATCGCCGCCCCACGCGTACCCTGCTGTTGGGCATGGGCGCGTTCTGGGCGCTCATTCAACTGCCGATGCTGTTTGTCACCTCCTTGTGGGCAATCGTCGCCTGTCGTGTGCTGCTGGGCATCGGCGAAGGGCCGGCGTCGCCGGTAGCCACCCACGCCTTGTACAAATGGTTTCCCAACGACCGTCGCAACCTGCCGGTCGCACTGCTGCATACCGGCAGTGCCTTTGGTTTGCTGGTCGCCGGTGCGATGATCCCGTGGATCAGCGTGCATTACGGATGGCGCATGAACTTCATCGTCCTCGCTGCAATCGGCGCAGTCTGGTGCGTGTTGTGGTGGCTGCTGGGACGTGAAGGCACGCTGGATCGCATTCGCCCCGGCCAGCTTGCGCAGGACGAGGAGCGCGTACCTTATAAAAGATTGCTCACGGACAGCACGGTACTGAGCAATTACCTCTGTCATTTTGCTGCCAATTGGTCGTTGGCGCTGACGCTGACCTGGGTGCCGAGCTATCTGGAGAATGGCCTGGGTATCGATCCGATCATGACCGGCCGGGTGTTTGTGCTGTTCGTAGTTGTCACCACGCCGCTGAGCCTGTTCATGGCCTGGTTATCGCAGCGCATGATGCGCGGCGGCATGGCGACGCGCTGGTCACGAGGTGCGTTCGTTTCGATCTGTCTGATTGCCAGTGGTCTTCTGAGCGCCGCGCTTTTCCTGCCGGGGCTGTCGAGCATCGAGCGGATCGTCTGCCTGACATTCAGCGGCGGCCTGGCACTGGTGATGTATTCGGTGGGGCCGGCCATGCTCGCCGAGTTCACGCCCGGCAGCCAACGCGCAGGCATTCTGGCGATTGGCAACGGCATCGCTTCGCTGGCCGGTTTGTCGGCGCCTGTGGTCACCGGGATTTTGGTGCAGGGCGCGGGCGCCGAGCACCCGGCCGGCTACGGGGAGGGGTTCCTGGTCTGCGGCGCGGTGTTGGTGGTCGCGGGGCTGATCGGGTTGTTCCGGATGGATCCTCAGAAAACCCGGGAGCGGCTGCATCAGGTTGTCGGTGTCGCAGCGCCGCGGGTCAGTTGACACCGCCGGGCGCTGCGCCATTGAGGCGCAGCGCCCTCAGCGATGGACCTGGCTCAAGTCTTCCTCGGGCGTGCGCTCGATCAAGCTGCCTTTCCAGCGGGCGTCGACCACAGCCTCGATGAGTAGACCGCGCACCAGATCACGCATGCACGTTGCCGCAAACGACAGCGGCTTATGCTGCGAATAGGCCAGGGAAATGGTTCGGGTAATCCGTGGTTCCACGATCAGCCGGGCCGATATCGGTTCCAGCAGTTCCGTCAGCGGCGGCCAATTGCTGATGGTCGCCGCCAACCCGGCGCGCACCAGGCTGCTGATGCCGGGCGCTGACTGCTGTTCATAGCTTGAATCGAGCGTCACCCCGGTTTCCATCGCCGCTTGCTCGATACGCCGGCGCAGGTGCAGGGCGCGCGGCGGCATTACCAGTCGGGTCGCCGCGGCTTCAGCCAGAGTAATGGGCGAGTTGTCAGCCTCTTGCGCAGGTGTGCCTACCCAATACAGGTCTTCGGTGAACACCGGTTCGGCAATGACATGTTCCAGCTCTTCAGCGTTTGGCACGACCCCGAAATCCACTTTGCCCAGTTCGATCGCCTGGCCGCCTTCGCGACTCAGGCCATCCCAAATCGTTAGCTTGATCCCCGGAAACTTGGCCTGTGCCTGCGTGATGATAGTGGGCAGCAGCAGAGCCGACGCTGTCGCGGGTATGGAAATAGACACATGACCCATCGGATTGCCCTGGCTCGATTTGAGTTCGTCCTTCACCGAGTCGAGCTTCTGAATCACCGATCGAGCCACTTCGTACAACTGTCGGCCGGCATCGGTCAATTCGATGCCGTCGTGCTGGCGGGCCAATAACTGCATGTCCAGTTCGCTTTCCAGTAAACCGATCTGGCGGCTCAGGGCAGGCTGGGCGATGAACGCCCGGCGTGCGGCATTGGAGAAGCTTCCCGCTTCTGCAATGGCGATCAAGTAACGCAGCTGTTTCAAGGTCATGGGCAAATCTCTGGCTATGCCGAACTGATATGGCAACTATCTGAAGACGCTATTTGTCGGGGCCAAAGGCCCTACTTAGTATCCATTGATACTCAACAAGAGGCTATCGGAACACCCATAAAGATTGACCCTTCCACCTGCCCCGTCATGCGTTTGAAGCTTCATCGGTGGGGCATGCATTTGTTCACTCTCTGATAAACACAATAAGAGGTTAAGAGTGATGACAACCCGTACCCGAGGTTTTTTCCGGTCGTCGATGGCCCCCGTTTCCTGCTGTCTGCTGCTGGGAATGTCATGGGCGACGACAGCGCTGGCCACAGGCGAGTTGCCCCCGGAACTGACGCCCATAGGCGCCCAACGAGGCGCTTCTCCTGACGGTCGAATCCCGGCCTGGCAGGGCGGACTCACGGCAGCACAGCAACGCTTGGAAAGTAACGGCACGCCGATCGACCCCTTCGCCGACGAGCGACCTCTGTACGAAATCACTGCGCGCAATTACAAGCAGTATGAGGACCAACTGTCGGCCGGGCAGATCGCTTTGCTCAAGAAGTTTCCCGAGACGATGAAACTGCCGGTCTATCCCACCCATCGCAGTGTCGCCGTCCCTGCGCCGCTTGCCGCATCGGCCGCTCGCAATGCTGAGTTCGCGCAACTGGCGGATCAGGGCAATGGCCTGCACGGCTTTGCCGGGGCGATCGCTTTCCCTGTTCCGCGCAATGGCCTGGAGGTCATCTGGAATCATCTGACGCGCAACCGCAACGCCAGTTACAGCCTTGTCTCGGACAGCGTGACGCCGTTGGGCAACGGACGCTTCACCCTGATGAGCGCACGTCAGGAATTCGCCCGCCCGGACGGGCTGCCGGACGCAGGGGCCGACAATATCCTTTACTACTTCACTTACCGCATGACCGCGCCGTCGCGGCTTGCCGGAGATGCAATGGTGGTGCATGAAACGCTCGACCAGGTCGCCGAGCCGCGACTGTCCTGGGTCTACAGTTCCAGCCAGCGACGGGTCAGGCGTGCTCCGGGTATCGACTATGACACCACCGGACCCGGGACGGCGGGCCTGCGCACGGCCGACAGTCGTGACATGTTCAACGGTGCGCCGGATCGTTACGACTGGCATCTGGCAGGCAAGAAGTTGCTGCACGTTCCCTATAACAGCTATCGCCTGGCTTCACCCCACCTGCGCTACAGCGAGCTGATTCGCCCAGGGCATGTCGACCCCGTACCTACCCGCTACGAATTGCACCGGGTGTGGGAGGTCGTGGCGACCCTCAAACCCGGTGCCCAACACATCTACGCCAAACGTCATTACTACATCGACGAAGACACCTGGGCGATTCTCGAGGCTGACCTCTACGATCAACGGGGAACGTTGTGGCGCACGTCCGGGGCGCACAGTTTTTACCACCCCGGTGGTGAGGCTGCAGTCAATGCCATGGAGGTCACCTATGATTTGAAGAGCGGCCGTTATCACGTTTCGGGTTTGATCAATGAGCAGCGCAAACCTTATGTCTTCAATCTGCCGACCAGCCTTTCATACTTTTCACCGGGCGCATTGCGCAGCTTCGGTGTGCGCTGATGGGCATGCAGCAAAAGCGCCGTACCTTGACTGAAACCCTGTTGGGCGCAGGTGAGTCGCCTGATCCGCGATTCACGCTGGCCAATGAGCGCACCTTCCTCGCCTGGATTCGCACCTCACTGGCGCTGCTTGGGGGAGGGATCGCCGTCGAAGCACTCGCCGGGGAGGTCTTCGAACCTCGGCTACGCATGGTCATGGCGATCAGTTTGATGTTACTGAGTCAGTTGGTGAGCATCGGTGCATGCGTGCGCTGGCTGAAGGTGGAGCGAGCGCTGCGTCAGCGCCAGCCGCTGCCTCTGCCGGCGCTCGCACCGCTGCTGGCATTGGGCTGTTTAACCGCGGTCGTGCTGATCGCCAGTGTGCTTTGGCCCCGTTGGCATGGGTGACCCTGGGCTGCAGGCGGAGCGTACCGAATTGGCATGGCGAAGGACGCTGTTGGCGTTGCTGGTGGTGCTGGTTCTGGCGGGGCGGGCCGGTGACCAGGTGTCGGTGGGGATGGGCGGTGTCGTCGCGCTGACTTTGCTTGCAAGGCAAGGCCGCCGTTATCGTCAGGGATTGGCGATGCTCCAGTCGGAGCGAGCAGCGCCAGCCTCGCGGGCGATCCTGGCACTAGGCATGTCGGTGTGTTTGCTCGCGCTCATCGGCATCATCGGGCTGCTGAGCGGCGCCTGAGGCGCCGCCCACGCGGGCTCAAGGTGTGACGATGTTGAAACGCGCGTCCGCTTCCTCCAGTCCACCCATGAAGCGCAGGAATTTAACCCGTTCACCCTCGATCGTGATATCGCCCAGCGTTGCTTCTTTCAGGAAACCCGTCTGCTTGAGTGCGATGCGATCCAGCGTCGATTTTTTCATGCTGATTTGCACGTCGGCCTGGTCATGTCGTGCAAGGTCGCGATGGGTGAGTACACCATTGCGCAGGGTCAAGGCGTAATCCTCGTTCAGATCGGTGAAGCGCCAGTTGATGGTCAGGTCGTTGTCGGCCGCTTTCAGTGCATCGACTCGAACGCCGAGATATTCGAAAAACATCGTCGGTGTCAGCGCCCGCACCATGTCGTCGGTATTGCCGCCGCTGCCGGTGGCGGCCGCTACGCCATCGCGCAGTTCCTGGGCGCCGCTCAGGTAGGCATTGCGCCAGGTGGCGTTCTCGCTCTGATAGCCCAGTTGCTCCAGTGCATCGGCCTGCAATTGGCGCGCAGCGGCGTTGTCGGGCTCGGCAAAAACCAAATGGTTGGTCAGTTGCGCCACCCAGCGATAGTCCCCTTCGTCGAAGGCTTTTTGCGCGTGGCTCAGGACCTGGTCGGCACCGCCCATGGCAGCGACGTATCGCTTGCCAGCCGCTTGGGGCGGCAGCGGATTGAGGTTCGCCGGGTTGCCATCATAGAAACCCATGTAACGCTGGTAGACGGCGCGCACGTTGTGGCTCAACGAGCCGTAGTAATCGCGGCTGTACCACTTGCTGGCCAGGCGTGGCGGCAACGAGCTCAGGGTCTCGGCGATTTCCATTGGCGTCTGGCCCTGATTGATCAGGCGCAGGCTCTGGCTATCGATGAATGCATACATGTCGCGCTGGTCAGCCAGATAATCGCGTATCTGTGCGCTACCCCAAGTGGGCCAGTGATGCTGGGCAAAAACCACCTCGGCCTGATTGCCGTAACGCACCAGGGACTCGTCAAGGTAATGCGCCCAGATCTTCGGGTCGCGAACCAGTGCACCGCGCAAGGTCAGCACGTTGTGTTGGACGTGAGTTGCGTTTTCGGCCATGCACAGCGCCTTGAACCGTGGGAAATAGATGTTCATCTCGGCCGGCGACTCGGTGCCAGGCGTGAGTTGGAATTCGACTTCAATGCCCTCCAGGGTCAGGCGTTCCAGCGGCTTGCTGATTTCCCGGGTGGGGGCGATCAGGCTGACCGTCGCGTTCGCCGGCACGCCCTTGCCCAGCCCGGCGTCGACCTGGCCCCGCTCACCGCGCGGCAGCCCGGCGCCGTACATGTATTGGGCACGACGTTTCATCGCCGGTCCGGCCAGCACGTTTTCGCCGATGGCGTGCTCAAAAAAACCGTGGGGTGCGATGACCTGAACCTTGCCGGCCTTCACGTCCGCTTCGTCGATCACCCCACGCACCCCGCCGAAATGGTCGACGTGCGGGTGGGTATAAATCACCGTAGTCACCGGTTTGCGCGGACGGTGTTTGAAGTACAGTTCCAGGCCGGCTCTGGCGGTTTCCACCGCCAGCAGCGGGTCGAGCACGATGAGCCCGTTATCCCCCTCGACAATGGTCATGTTTGCCAGGTCCATGCCACGAATCTGATAGATACCCTCGGTGACCTTGAACAGACCGGCAAGCGTATTGAGCTGCGCGATGCGCCACAGACTCGGGTTGACGGTCGCAGGCGCGTCTGTGCGGTTCAGAAACGCGTATTGCTTTAAATCCCAGACTGTTTTGCCCCCCGCATTACTGACGACCTCCTCATACCGCTCGATCAGCCCCCGCTCAGCGGCCTCGAAATCTCCACGATCGGCGAAAGGCAGTCGCTGCAGCCATTGCTGGTTGTTTTGCAGGGTATTGGTTGTCGCATCCTTGGCAGGCGTGGCGGCGAGACTCGTCAGCGGTACCAGCAGGGCGAGGGTGAGCAAAGGCTGTGAAAAACGCATGGAGCAGTCCTTGTTATTGTTCGGGCGATCCACTCTAAGGAGCGGTTCGAGTCGCAGCCAATACCAGAGCGGCATGCCAGCCATCGCATTGGGTAATGGCTCAGCCCGGTTGAATGGCCAGGATTTGCGCCTCGAGCCAGGTCAGCGCCGGGTCGTGCTGGCGATGGGTCAGGCGTACCAGCTCTAGATCGAAGGGCGGTAGCGCGAACGGCAGTTCATACAGCTTCAGCGGCAGCAGCCTGGCGAACTGCTGCGCCAGCAGCGTCGGCAACACGACACAGAGTTCGGTCGCGGCCACCAGGTGCGCGGCTTGCAGGTAATTAGGCGTGGTGTAGACGATCTGTCGCACGAGGTTCTGCTCGGCCAGCCATTGGTCGACCATGCCGCGGGTCTGGCCACCATGAACCCAGACGTGGCGCAATTGCAGGAAACGCTGCAGGTCCAGGCCGTCACTCAGTCGCGGATGGTCCTGACACACCGCGACTCGCAGGGTTTCGCTGCGCCAGAGCTGGCGAGTGAAACGTGCCGGTACGTGATCGAAACGACCCAGCACCATGTCCAGTTCGCCTCTGTCCAGCGCCTCGGCGGGCAGGCTGGGACTTAGGTGGGCGACATCGATGCGCAGGTGCGGCGCCTGCGTCTGCAGGCTTGCCAGCAAGGACGGCATGCACAGTTGTTCGACGAAGTCGGTCAGGGCAATTCTCAATTGACGATGGCTGCGCAGTGGGTCGAACGCGTCACCGGTGGACAGCGTTTGCTCGATTTGTTGCAACGCGGCGCGAATAGGCCCTTCCAGCGCGAGCGCTCGAGGGGTCGGGCACATGCGCCGACCGACGCGCACCAGCAGGGGGTCGCCCAGCATATCGCGCAAGCGCGCCAGGGCGTTGCTCACCGTGGGTTGGGTCAACGCCAGGCGTTGCGCTGCGCGCGAGACATTCTGCTCACGCAGCAACATGTCGAACACGCGCAGCAGGTTCAGATCAAAGTTTGAAGTATTCATACGCAGAATATATGGCATATGAAAATGAAATTTCAAAAATACTTGAAGCCTGCTTAGGGTGTCGGCTGTTCATTTTTCCCAATGCAGGAGCACCGCGTGTGAGCACCCCTTTCGATATCCAGCAGGTCGCCGTGATCGGCGCCGGCACCATGGGCCGGGGCATCGTCATCAGTCTGGCCAGCGCCGGGTTGCCGGTGCTGTGGCTGGAGAGCAATACCCAGACACTCGACGCGGGCCTGTCGATGATTGAGCAAACCTGGTCGCAGCAGGTGGGTAAACAACGCATCACGCAGGTCGAGGCGCACGCCAATCTCGAGCGAGTACGCCCGGTACAAAGTTACGCGGCGCTGGCAGAAGCGGACCTGGTGATCGAAGCGGTGTACGAAAGCCTGGAGCTCAAACAGGAAATCTTCCGCGCGCTGGACGCGCACCTCAAGCCCACGGCGATCCTGGCCAGCAACACCTCGGCGCTGGACATCGACGCGATTGCGGCGGTCACCGGGCGTTCACCGCAGGTGTTGGGTCTGCATTACTTCAGTCCTGCCCACATCATGAAACTGTTGGAGATCGTTCGTGGCAAGGACACCGACAGCCAAGTGCTCGAAGTGGCCCGCAGGCTCGCGCAGCGTACCGGCAAAGTAGCGGTGGTGGCGGGCAATTGCCCCGGTTTCATCGGCAACCGCATGCTGCGCAGCTATGTGGCCGAGGCACGAAAATTACTCCTGGAAGGCGCATTCCCTCAGCAGGTGGACGAGGTGCTGCAGCAATTTGGTTTCGCCATGGGCCCGTTCCGCATGTATGACGTGATCGGCATCGATCTGGAGTGGCGCGCGCGTCAACTGGCCGGGCAGGGTATGGACGCCCCCTTGGTGCAAGTCGACAACGCCTTGTGCGAACTCGGGCGGCTGGGTCAGAAAAGCGGTGCCGGGTATTACCGCTATGCTCCCGGCAGTCGCCAGGCTGAGCATGACCCTCTGGTGGACGAATGGGTGCTCAAGGTATCTCAGGGGTTGGGCTACCGCCGCCGCGACATCGACGCACGGGAAATCCTTGATCGCTGCCTTTTGGCACTGGTCAATGAAGGCGCGAAGATCCTCGAAGAAGGCATTGCGGCCAGCAGCCATGACATCGATCAGGTATGGCTCAACGGTTATGGCTTTCCGATTGAAACCGGCGGACCGATGCGCTGGGCGGATGGGCAGGGCATGAATTCCCTGCTGGCTCGACTGGAACGTCTGCAAGGTCTTTTCGGCGAGCATTGGCATCCCGCCGGACTGATCTCCCGATTGATGGCCAGCGGCAAACACTTTGCCGATGTCGGGGAGGGCCGCGTATGAACTACCAGGCACCGCTGCGCGATATGCGCTTCGTATTGCATGAAATGTTCGATGTCACCGGGCACTGCCAACACCTGGGGTTGGACCTGGACCGCGACACCCTTGACGGCATTCTGGAAGAGGCGGGGCGCTTCACCGCAGAGGTGATAGCCCCGCTCAACCGCAACAGCGACGAGCAAGGCTGCCAGTTGCTCGGTACTGAAGTCCGCACGCCGGATGGCTTTCGCGAAGCCTATCGTCAATACGTCGACAACGGTTGGGCGAGCATGACCGGGCCGATGGCCTACGGGGGACAAGGCTTGCCGCAAATGGCGTCGGCTTGTTTCCACGAGATGTTAATGGCGGCGTCGTTGTCGTTTCGGATCTATTCCGGGTTGACCGAAGGCGCGGTCCTGGCCGTGCATCGCCATGGCAGCGAAGCGCTCAGGCAAACCTGGCTGGGCAAGATGGTCAGTGGCGAATGGACCGGCACCATGTGCCTTACCGAGCCGCAGGCCGGCACGGACCTGGCGTTATTGCGCACCCGCGCGCAGCCTCACGCCGACGGCAGCTATCTGATCACCGGCAGCAAGATTTTCATCAGCGGTGGTGAGCAGGACCTGACTGACAACATCATTCATCTGGTGCTGGCACGCTTGCCCGATGCCCCGGCGGGTGTGAAAGGCATCAGTCTGTTTCTGGTACCCAAAATCCTTGCCGATGGCCGGCGCAATGCGCTGAGCTGTGGCGCGCTGGAACACAAGATGGGCATCAAGGGCGCTTCGACTTGCGTCATGAATTTCGACGGTGCCCAGGGCTGGCTGGTCGGCGAGCCGAATCAAGGCCTGTCCTGCATGTTCACCATGATGAACGACGCACGATTCCAGGTCGGGTTGCAGGGACTGGGGATCGCTGAAGCCGCTTTCCAGGGCGGCCTGGCCTACGCCCGTGAACGTCTGCAGTCGCGCTCGCTGACCGGTGCAGTGGCGCCAGACAAGGCTGCCGATCCGATCATTGTTCATCCGGATGTGCGTCGCATGTTGCTGACGCAGAAGTCCCTCACCGAGGGCTGCCGGATGCTGGGCGCCTACACCGCACGGCAACTCGATCTCGAGCACGGTGCGCCAGAACCCGATGATCGTCGCGCAGCCATGCGCCGCGCTGCGTTTCTGATTCCGATCGTCAAAGGGTTCTTCACCGATGTCGGCCAGGAGGTCGCCAGCCTCGGCGTGCAACTGTATGGCGGGCATGGCTACATCCGCGAATGGGGCATGGAACAGTTGATGCGCGACAGCCGCATCACCCAGCTCTATGAAGGCACCAATGGCATCCAGGCGCTGGACTTGGTCCGGCGCAAGCTGATGGGCGATGGCGGTGCCGAATTGCACGCGCTGATTGATGAGCTCGCTCAGCACGTCGAGGCTGCTGGCCACCAACCCCAGCTGCAGGACATGGCGGGTGCAGTCAGTCAGCGTCTTGAGCAATGGCGAGAGTTGGGCAAGACCATCATCGACGCCTGCCAGCGTGATCCGCAGGAAATCGGCGCGGTCTCTGTGGACTTCCTCGCCTATTCGGCTTACGTCCTGCTGGCCGGGCTATGGCTGCAGGCCGCGGTTCGAGCGGGTGAAACCCTGGCTAACGGGACGGGTGAAAACGCCTTTTATCAAGCCAAGCTACAGACTGCCGAATTCTACTGGCGGCGCGTATTACCCCGTGCAAGCGCACACCGGGAAGCCTTGTTGGGTGGCGCGAACTGCTTGATGGCCATGCCAGCGAGCGACTTCAGTTGCTGAAGACGCATAACAATAATCAGGAGGCGCTGACATGCAGCCTTTCAGCTTTGCCACTACAGCGCAGATTCTCTGCGAAACCGGCGCCGCGCAGCGCCTTGCCAATCTGTGCAGGGAACGCGGCGCGCGCCGTGTATTGATAGTCACCGACCCGGGTATTGCTCGCCTGGGCATGCTTGATGATGTGTTGCCCGGTTTCACCCTCGCAAAAGTTGCTGTGGCGATCTTCAGTGACGTGTCGGCGGATCCGAGTCAGGCCTGCGTGCTCGCCGCTGTTGAACGGGCCCGGCATGTCGGTGCCGACCTGATCGTCGGCTTTGGTGGCGGCAGTTCGATGGACGTGGCCAAACTGGTCGCGCTGCTGGCGCATCCGCAGTGCACTCAACCGATCACCGAGCTGTATGGCGTCGACCAAGCCAAGGGCCAGCGCTTGCCGCTGATTCAGGTGCCGACGACTGCCGGGACCGGCTCGGAGGTGACCCCCATCGCGATCGTCACCACCGGTGAAACCACCAAGATGGGCGTCGTCTCGCCGTTACTGTTGCCGGATCTCGCCGTACTCGACGCCGTCTGTACGTTAGGTTTGCCGCCTGCCGTGACGGCGGCCACGGGCATTGATGCCATGGTGCATGCGATCGAGGCCTACACCAGCAAGCTCAAACGCAATCCGCTGTCCAGCCTCTTGGCGCGAGAGGCGCTACGGCTTTTGGCCTGCAACCTCGACCAGGCCGTGTACAACGGCGGCAACCTGGGCGCGCGCCAGGCGATGTTGCTGGGTGCCTGCCTGGCCGGCCAGGCATTCGCCAACGCGCCGGTGGCGGCGGTGCATGCGCTGGCGTACCCGCTGGGCGGGCACTTTCACATTCCTCATGGGCTGGCGAATTCGCTGGTGCTGCCTCATGTGCTGCGCTTCAACCTGCCGGTAGCGATGGCGGACTACGCCGAACTCGCTCTGCCTTTGCTGGGAGAAAGGTTGCAGGCAGGTGATCACCATTCTCGCGCCGATCAATTTGTCTCTGAGTTGGCGCAATTGGGATCTCGTTGCGAATTACCGACCACGCTGCGTGCGGTTGGTGTTCCCAGAGAAAGTCTGGCCCAACTGGCCAGTGACGCGATGCAACAGCAGCGTCTGCTCGTGAACAACCCGCGCACACTCACCGAAGCCGACGCGTTGGCCGTTTATGAAGCGGCATATTGATGACCGACCTCAGGCAGCGTGCCGGCTATCGGCACTTCACAACGATCAACACCCGTTGGCACGACAACGACGTGTATGGACACGTCAACAATGTCGTCTTTTACGGTTTCTTCGACACTGCCGTGAACAGCGTCCTGATCCAGCAGGGAGGGCTGGATATCCACGCAGGTCCGGTGATCGGCCTGGTGGTGAGCTCCGGCTGCGATTACCACGCGCCGGTTGCGTTCCCGGAGCCCATCGAAGTGGCACTGGCGGTCAGCAGACTGGGTAACAGCTCAGTGCATTATCAACTTGCGGTGTTCCGTGAAGGCCAGGCACTGGCCTGTGCGACCGGGCGTTTCGTGCATGTGTTTGTTGACCGTCAGCAAAGGCGCCCGGCGCCGATTCCCGAACGGCTGCGCCTGGCACTGACTGAGCTGGTCAGCGACTGCCAGCCCTCATCGAACAAGGAACTTGAACCATGAAAGACGCCGTGATTGTTTCCACCGCTCGCACACCGATCGCCAAGGCGATGCGTGGCGCATTCAATGACCTCAAGACGCCCAGTATGACGGCCGTTGCCATTCGCGCAGCAGTCGAGCGTGCTGGCATCGAGCCGGGTCAGATCGAAGACCTGGTGCTGGGTACAGCCATGCAGAGCGGCACTGCGGCCATCAACCCGGCGCGTTTGTCGGCCCTGGCCGCAGGCTTGCCCATTTCGGTCAGTGGGCAGACGATCGACCGCCAGTGCGCATCGGGCCTGATGGCCATTGCCATCGCCGCCAAGCAGATCATCGTCGACGGCATGCAGGTGACCGTTGGTGCCGGGCAAGAGCAGATCAGCCTGGTGCAGAATGCTCACAATCAAATGGCGAGCGAGGCGTTCGATGCCAACGTGCTGCGCATGAGCGAGCATGCGTACATGCCAATGCTACAAACGGCCGAACTCGTTGCGCGCCGGTATGGCATCAGTCGGCAAGCGCAGGACGCCTATGCGCTTGAGTCTCAGCAACGCACCGCGGCGGCGCAGGAAGCTGGTGTTTTCGCCGACGAAATTGTTCCGGTCAAGGCACGCAAGCGAGTCGTCGATAAGGAAAGCGGGGCGGTGAGCTATCAGGATTTCACGCTCGTCCAGGATGAAGGCAAAAGGCCGACAACCCAACTCAGCGATCTGCAAGGGCTCAAGCCGATAGTGGAGGGCGGTAGTGTCACGGCCGGCAATGCCAGTCAGTTGTCCGACGGCGCCAGCGCCTGCGTTTTACTTGAGGGGGCAGTGGCTGCGCGATCAGGCATTGCACCCTTGGGCCTGTATCGAGGGATCGCAATCGCCGGGCTAGCCCCGGAAGAAATGGGTATCGGCCCCGTACTGGCAGTGCCCAAGCTGCTCCGTCAGCACGGGTTGAAGGTGGACGATATCGGCTTGTGGGAATTGAACGAGGCGTTTGCCTGCCAAGTGTTGTATTGCGCACAACAGTTGGGGATCGATCCGGCGAAACTGAACGTCAATGGCGGCGCAATTTCCATTGGGCATCCCTACGGCATGAGCGGCGCGCGAATGGTTGGGCACGCGTTGCTGGAAGGAAAGCGGCGGGGGGTGAAGTTCGTGGTGATAACAATGTGCGTGGGTGGTGGCATGGGAGCAGCGGGATTGTTCGAGGTTTTGTAACCCAAACCCGAACATCGGCTGCCAGCATCAGCAACCAAGCCGATCAGTTGGATCGGCTTTTTTGTGTGCTTTAGTAAAACTGTTCAAGTCAGCGGCCGTTTCAGATTGGTCACAGCGTGGTGGTCTGTCCATTGCGATCCAGTTCATACACTTTATTGCCCTGCAGTTTCTCTTTCAGCCAGCGTCCAGCCTTGCCCAATGGCCGTTGGCGCATCCATAAAAGGTCGACGCCAATTTGCCAGTCGGTGTGCGGGTAGGCCGAGAGGGGTAGTTCTACCAGTTCGCCCCTGGCCAGTTCGCGCTGGATGAGTTGACGGGGCAGGGTGGCCCAACCGAGCGCAGCGCGGACCATTTCCAGCAACGCGAGGTAGTTCTCCGCTTGCCACAATTGGGTCGAGCGCAGGTATTCACTGCTGGGCAGTTTGTTCGCGTGCGCGCTGAATGCCAGGCGTCGATGCACGTGCAGGTCCTCGAACGTAACGGTGTCAAGCTGTGCCAGCGGATGATCGGGATGGCAAACGTGCAGCATGATCAATTTGCCCAGTTGCTGGAACGCCAGTTCCTTCGGGTAGCCAGGTTGTGAAAACGCCACGCCAAGCTCCGCCTCTCCACTGCTGACCAGTTCACTGACGTCACCGTGCACCGGGTGGCGGACGATCAGGTCGACGAAGGGAAACGCCTGTTCGAAGGCCTTGAGCACCGGCATGACCGGCCCGTAGGGCGTTTCAATGGCCAAGGTCAGGCTGGGCTCGACGTTATCCGACAGGCATTCGGCATGTGCCTCGAAGGTCATGCAGCGTTCGAGCACGGCTTCGGCCTGGATCAACAGTTTTTGGCCGCTGGCGGTGAGGGCAGGGCTGCGGTTGGTGCGGTCGAACAGATCAACGCCCAAATCGGTTTCGAGATTGGCAATCGCTGCGCTGATGGTCGATTGCGTCTTGCCCAACTTGCGTCCAGCGGCGGAGAACGAACCGCTTTTGACCACTTGGGCAAACATCTGCAGTTGATCGAGTGAGAAGCGCAATCGGTTTACTCCTGGTCGAACGTGGGGGTTTAAACATCAACAAGAGTGCTTGAGTGTGCCGCTTGTACGCCATCGAAAAAAGCGATGGTTGCTAATTTGTTTCATCGTTAAAAACGCTCGAGTATGGCCCTGCGTCAATCGATCACCGGGGTTGGAGCAGGCTTGCGACCGCCCCTGAGAATACCGCGATCACTCACACCCTATGCCGTACCTTCAGGAGCCTGTGACATGAATACACAACGCATTCATCCGGTGGACGAGGTTTTGCCCTTGCGGCAGCTGGTCACCTTTGGCTTGCAGCATGTGCTGGTGATGTACGCAGGGGCGGTGGCGGTGCCACTGATTCTGGGCAGCGCGATGGGGTTGTCCTCGGCGCAGATCATCTTGCTGATCAACGCCAACCTGCTGACGTCCGGCGTGGCGACGCTGATTCAGACCATCGGGTTCTGGAAATTTGGTGCGCGCTTGCCACTGATTCAAGGCTGCTCGTTCATCGCCCTTGCGCCGATGATCATGATTGGCAAGGAGTTCGGGCTCAGTCAGATATTCGGGGCGGTGATTGCCGCAGGCTTCATAACCATTGCGCTGGCACCGGTATTCAGCCGTCTGTTGCGATTCTTTCCGCCAGTGGTGATCGGCAGTCTGATCACCATCATCGGTATCTCGCTGATGCCGGCTGCCGCGATCTGGCTGGGCGGCGGCAACCCTGAGGCGGCAGATTTCGGCAGCCCCGCGAATCTGCTGCTGGGCCTGGCCACGGTCAGTGTCACGCTAGTGATCTACGCCAAATTCAAAGGCTTCATCGGCAACCTCAGCGTACTCATCGGTTTGTTCGTCGGTAGCTTGATTGCCGCAGCCTGCGGTATGACCCATTTCACCCGAGTGAGCGAAGCGGCGTGGTTTGAACTGAGTGCACCGATGGCATTCGGCGCGCCGGAATTTTCGCTCGTGCCGATTTTGATCATGACCCTGGCGATGCTGGTGATCATGGCCGAAACCACTGGCAACTGCCTGGCCATCGGCAAATTGACCGGCAAGCCAACCACCCAACAATCCCTCGGCAATGCGTTCCGCGCTGATGGCCTGTCGACCATGCTCGGTGGCTTGTTCAACAGTTTCCCCTACAACGCCTTCACGCAGAACACCGGTTTGATTGCGCTCTCCAACATCAAGAGCCGCTTCGTCGTGGCCGCTGCCGGGGCAATCATGGTGCTGATGGGGTTGTTCCCCAAACTGGGTGCGTTGATCGCGGCGGTGCCGACTCCGGTGCTCGGTGGTTGCGCGATCGTGATGTTCGGCATGACCACGGTGGCAGGGATTCAGGAACTGTCACGCGTGCAGTTCGAAGGCACCCGCAACGGCATCATCGTCGCGGTGTCGGTCAGTGTCGGCGTGTTGCCGATGTCTTTTCCTGCATTGTTCGAGCACGTCGGCCCTACGCTGAAACTGGTGCTGGACAGCGGAATCTTTCTCGGTGCGATCACCGCCATTGTGCTCAACGTGCTGCTCAACAATGAAAAAAAATCGACCGACAGCGTCGGCGTCTCAGCGGCTGAATGGGTCGACTGATCTTTTGTTTTTCCACTGCCCAGGAGTTACCCATGAATCAATTCACTCAGCTTGTTCCGGCCGGCGTCAGCGATCTGGATCTGGCGTTGCTGCGCCAGACCATCGCCTTGTCGCAGGCATCAAAACAGCGCGGCCGTCATCCGTTCGCGGCGTTGGTGGCTGACCGCAACGGCAAGGTGATTGTCGAAGCGGGCAACAATTCGATGCCGCCGGAGGGCGATCCCACACAGCACGCCGAACTGGTCGCGGCGGCTGCCGCTGCCAGGCTTTTGTCTGCGCAGGAACTGGAGCAGTGCACGCTGTACACCAGTGCCGAACCCTGCTGCATGTGTGCCGGTGCGGTGTATTGGACGGGAATCGGGCGAGTGGTTTATGCCTTGTCGGAGCACTCGTTACTGGGGCTGACGGGGGATCATCCCGAGAATCCGACGTTTGCTTTGCCGTGTCGCGAAGTCTTTGCCAAGGGCCAGCGCAAGGTCAGCGTATTGGGACCAATGCTGGAAGCCGAGGCTAGCGAGCCGCATATAGGATTCTGGTCATAAAGGGTTTCGAACCGAAACTCGATCGTTCCTGGCGCTGCTTTCCGTCAAGGAGTGCAGCGCACCAACGTAATGCCCCATTCAAGAATTATCCGCCTCGGGCGCACGGAAGGCCTTACTGTAGTAACCGGACGGGTCGAAACAGCAAACGTGCTTCTTGCCGCTGGCGAGCATATCGCAGGCATCACCGATTCGTTTCGCGCGGGTCTTGAGTTGCTTGGCTGAAGTAATCCAGTGTATCCAGTCTACTCGTGCGATGGTCGTCGTATTGTTCCAGACTTTAAGCGCCTCAGGAGTAGCTGCGAGTGCCTCTTGAAAATCTGCCGGGATGTCAGGCTCGGGTTCCTTCTTCACAGAGGCTAGCTCCAGCGTAACGATGTCCCCCACAGCTGCGCCTGCGGCTTCGAGTAGCTCTCTGCCGACCGGCAGCCAATGGCTCAGCTGACCATCAGGCTCAAGGGTTGCCTGGAAGGGGTGCCCATTGATTGTGCCTTCAACTGTCGTTCTTCCTCGCCTTGGAAGCTGTTCACTCGCGTCTGCTGGCAATATCAGGAACGCCCAGGACGTATCATTACCAGGCTTTGCCGGGCGGAGAAGCTTTGCTTCGAATCGGAATTTCATATCGATTGTTGTCATTGCAGCGTCTCCAACCAATACGCCTGACGACTCAACTACGGGACAAATTCAGTGTCGAGGGTCGACGTTACCGATTAGCCACTAGTGTGTCCAGCGGCTGCCTGTGGCCGTTTTTTTGCCTGTCGCAGCCTGGATAGCCGACTTTATGTGCGATGCGAACCGCTCTCAGGCCGCGGTGCTTGTCATCGGAAACACTCGCCAGTCACTTGTCGTGCTGGCAAATAGCCGCTAAACCTTAGGGTGTGTTAGGAGAGGGCCTGAAGATGATTTCCAGATTCGTTGTTGTCCCTGCAATCCCGACAGAGACTGGATCAATGCGTGATGGAATGCGCTTCTATTGTGAGACTGCGCCATCGGTTTCAACATCTATGACAACGAAGAAAAACATCGCTTGAAGACGACCTATCAAATTCGAGAGGAAGTTCGGGACGAGTGTCAGCGGCTTAACCACAAGCAGTTGCTGGAGGTTCTTACGGAGCGACAATCCATGACCGTGGTTTAGGCGCTTGCCCACGTGATCAAAATTTTCACCTGACGAAACGAGACGCTACAGTCAGGGGCATGGAAAAATACAAGTTGTTTCGCTGAAGGCTGAATGCTTGTAGAGCGTGACAGTAATTTGGACGCACCGCGAAATCGGAAGATCAGGATGATATGGACAAAGCGGCGCAATTCGCTGATGGGCTTTATTTTTTTAGCGGTCGGTCTGGTGGTTTTTTCGGCGTTACTACTGCTGAAGTCCGAGACTCAGCGAAGGGAAACGTATTTTTCCGAGTACGTGCAAAACATCTCTGGGATTGTGCGCAATCAGCTTGATACCAATGAAGCTGTGCTCTCGGGCTTCTCTGCATTCCTGCAAGCCGTAGACCAGAGTGATACCGAAGCGACGTCCCGATATGCGGCAGTCGTATTGTCGGCCTACCCGCATATCTACATGCTCGAGGCAGCCCGCTCCGTGCCTGTCGCCGAGCAATCCGCCTTTGAGGATCTGTTGCGGCGCACATGGCGCCCAGACTTTGAGCTCAAGGATTTCCCAAGTCTCACTGGGCAGCCAACCCAACCTCAGGCCTTCCTCAAAGAGACCTGGCCCGTTTTGTTTATGTACCCCTTGCTCCCTGAATCCAGTTCGATTTACGGGGTGAGGTTAGAAACGGTCGCTTACCTTTCCTACGCGCTGGCACGCGCCCAAAGCAGCCAGAAACCCGTGGTTTCTCCCGTTTTTTCCATGTACGAGGGCGGTAGTGCTTACATTCTGATGCAGTTAGTCAGCCGGCCTGACCAAGAGCGAACGAGCCCCAGCCCCAATTTTTTTGGTAGCACTATGGTGTCATTGCTGTTGATCAAGACGGGCTCTCTTCTTGATGCCGTCAATCACGCTAACGTCGACCCACTGGTTCATATAACTGCCGTGCTGAAGACCGCAGCCGGTTCTGAAAGCGATGTTTTTTCCACGCACGTTCAACAGGCTGGCTTCCTTGATCGCCTGTTTTTGCCGCAATTGAACGACCGTGTCGAGATCCGCAGTACATCGCAGCCCATGACGCTGGTATTCGACCGGCAACTTCGTTTCGGGGATGTCCTTACTGAAGAAATGTTGATGATTCTTTTGGTACTCGCCGGCGCTCTGGTGCTGATGCCGATGGTATTGATCACGCATTTCAAGGCGATAGAAAGAGCCGAAGTTGAGCACGAACGCTCAGCCTATCTGGCAACCCATGATGTACTCACGCAACTGCCTAACCGTTACCTGTTCGCTGAGCGTTTTGCCCAGGCCATCTCGGATTGGGAAGTGAAAGGGATTCCGTTCGCTGTGCTTTTGATCGACTTGGATCATTTCAAGGAGGTCAACGACAAGTACGGTCATGAAGTCGGCGACCAGGTTTTGCAAGCGGTTGCACGCCGCATGCTTCAAGCCACCCGGTCATGTGACACGGCTGCCCGATACGGCGGCGACGAATTTGTGATGCTGATCTCCAATCTTTCTGACCCCCAGAGCGCTGAGTCGCAAGCGGCGAGGGTATTTGACACCATCGCCCAGACAGTCGCGACGAGTGCGGGGGAGCTTTCAGTGTCGTGCAGCGTCGGAGTTTCGCTGTGTCCTGTTCATGGGCAATCTCTCGACGCATTACTTAAAGCAGCGGATCAGGCCATGTATGGTGTCAAGCAGCTAGGGCGCAAGGGGGTAGGGATGAGGGAATCCCCCCTTGCATGAGGCTTGCGCGGGCATTGGACAAGTCAGTTGTGTTTCTGGGGCTATCATGCACAACTGGACCCCGTCGCGCTTGGTCTTGTCAGGTCACGTGCGTTACTTCAACCTCTGGGAATCTGGTATGACAAGCCCGCAAGATAAAGCCGAATCCGACGCGGATTTAGCTCAGATGGTAATAGGGCTAGGGCCCTGCACTTATCTGTTGCTGCTTTTACTGGGATTGATCCTCCTGTTCCCCTTTCTTGAGGAGGGGCTGATTGCTCGCATGTTGCTCGGCATTCTGTTTTCGGCTGTGCTGCTCGTGGGCGCTTTCGCCACCCGGCAGACCCGACCCGGATTCATCCTCAAACTGTGCCTGGCGTTGCTCGGGATTGGCCTTCAATGGGCGGCCTTGTGGACCGAGAGTATCTCGACTCTTGAACTTGCAGGGATAACCTATGCGGTGTCTCTTACGGTTTCGTTCAGCGGGGTACTGCGCTACCTTCTCAAGCGCGGGCCGATTACAGCGGACAAGCTGCATGGCGCACTTGCGGGCTACATCATGCTGGTCTTCGTTTGGTCCTTCATCTATGCCCTGGTCGAGATTTCCGCCGCTGGCTCATTCGGCCCTGGCAACTTCGATTTCAGACAGCCCGGCACTTTCTTCAAACTGATCTATTTCAGCTTCACGACGCTCACGACCACCGGTTACGGGGATATTATCCCGATCACCAACCATGCCCGCTCACTGGTGATGGTCGAAGAATTTTCAGGCGTCTTTTACGTGGGGGTCGTGATAGCGCGGCTTGCCGGTATTTATCCGTCGCATCAGGCCAGATGACGCCCGATTTGCCTGAGCCACCCAAGGCGTTTTTGGTTGACTCTTCCCTGATTTATCAGACACCTCCGAACGACTGCTTTTGGCTGTGGATTCAACCGGTCGATGCAACAGATTGGCTAAATCGTTCAGCGGGCGTTTCGTACGTTAGCGATTTCGGCTTAACGCCCTAAACCACGAGCATTGGTACAGACGAGCATGGCCTATCCAAAGGCGTGCACCGGTGCGGTTTCCCCCTTGGTCTGCGTTCATATTCACTGCATAGCCGCCTCGCCTTGAAGATCAAATGCAGCCTGTCGAGCAAGCTCCGTGAACCGCACTACACTCGTAGACACACATCACAGGCAGCTTTCTATGAATTGGGGCAGCTGCACTGAGCAGAACAGCAGCGCTTAGGCAATTCCCCAATCGCCACTTCGGATTCGATAGCCCATCGCTCCTGAAGTTTTAGCTGATTAGTTACGCCATGTATTAACTGATATTTCAGATCGTCCGTTTATCTTGATGATCATCATAAATATAGTGACCCCATCGTTCTCCTGAAGCACAGCCAAGTTCAACTTTCCTAAAAAAACCGGCGATGTTGGCTGGCCGGCAGAAGGGGGTATCACCAAGTTGCACATAAACATGACCACGTCGCGCCTATATTTGCCAAAACGGTACTGCTAATTCGAGCATCAACCGGTGCTCGTGGTCCTGAACAGAAATCAGGTCAATTCATCGTTGTTCATTCCATAAAATTGGAGTTCCACCATTATGAAATCACGACGTATCGTAAGCGCCACTCTCGCCTTTAGCATGCTGTTGGGCGGGAGTACCATAGTTGGTCAAGCCCTTGCCGCCGACCCTGCTACCAGTCCCCCAAAATCCGCCAGTTCCTCCCCCAACCAGTTTCTCATTGACAAGATCAGTCCGGAATACTGGCGAGTGCAGATCAACAACCCGCCTTTCAACATATATGGTCCGGATTCTACCTTGCAGTTCGAGAAGGTGGTCAGCGCGATAGAAAACGACACCAAACTCAAGGTGGTGGTTTTTGAAAGCAAGGTGCCTGGCTTTTTCCTAACCCACTACGACTTCGCCGAGCCTCTGGAGCGGACCCTGGAAATGCCCAACGGGAAGACCGGCCTGCCGCCCCTTCCGGACATGTTGGTACGCCTGAGTAAGTCCCCAGTGGTTTCCATCGCGATGATCAACGGCCGCGCCTCTGGCGTGGGCAGTGAACTGGCCTTGGCCAGCGATATGCGTTTTGCCAGCGACAAGGCAGTGCTTTCCCAATTTGAAATTGGCGCCGGCTTTGTCCCAGGCGGAGGCCCAATGGCGCGCCTGCCACGCCTTATCGGCCGCGGCCGTGCATTAGAGGTCCTGCTAAGCGGTAACGACATCGACGGCAAGCTGGCCGAGCGTTATGGTTACGTAAACCGCAGCTTTCCCGAAAACGAGCTGAACAGCTTCGTCGATGCTCTGGCCCGCCGTATCGCCACCTTCGACAAGCAATCTCTGGGCGAGATCAAGGAACTGGTGAATGTAGCTTCCCTCCCTTCAAACGAAGACGTCGGGAAAGAATGGCCCGCTTTTCTCAACTCTGTTCGACGCCCTGCCGCCCAACACCATATCGGCCGCCTTATGGAACTAGGCCTGCAACAAAAAGCTGATGTGGAAATTAATCTGCCCAAGTATACCGGCCAGGTCAGTGCCGAGAAAAACTAAGGCGCAGAAAACTGCATTTCCGAGGTGGCGGTTCAAAAACTGTTGAACGACGCCGGATCTCTTCAATAGCTTGTTTTGGGGGGCCTGGTTGACGTTCAAAAGGGTTTGACGCTGGACGCCACCCCGTCTGCCGCAGGGTAAAAGGCATACATCTTGCTTTGCTAACAATATTCATATCGATAGCTAGCAAAAAAGAGGCCTTGAACCATGATCGCTACCTCCAGTCGTGCCGTGATCTGTACGCCCCATGCCGATGCCAGCGCCACCGGCATGCGGGTTCTGGAGGCGGGCGGAACGGCCATCGATGCGATGCTGGCCGCCAGTGCCATGCTTGCAGCGGTTTTCCCGCACATGACCGGTCTGGGTGGCGATGCCCTGTGGATGATCCACGACAGCAAGGTGCGCACCATCGTGGGGATCGGCCAGGCCGGGCAGCGTTTGCCTGAGGGCGGATCCATCACCGTGCGAGGTCCGGCTTCGGTGGCCAGCACCGCGGGCGCGATGGCGAGCTGGAAGACCGCAGCAGACATCAGTCGTCATGAGTGGGGCTCCAGGCTGGGCTGGGCTGATCTGTTGGTAGACGCAGCGAGCGTGGCCGATGCCGGTGTCGTGGTTTCGCAATCGCAATTGTTCTGGCAAACCCTGCGCCAGCCGTTGATCGAGCAATTGCCGGACCTGCATCACCTGTGCAAGACCGACGGGCGCTGGCTGCGCGAGGGCGATAACCTGCGCCAGCCCGAGCTCGCCAACACCCTTCGCCATCTGGCGAAACACGGCGTCGAGGATTTCTACCACGGCGAACTGGCTGAGGCTTTCGGGGCTGCGTTCGATCGCCTTGGGTGCGGCTTGACCGCTGCCGATCTGGCCGCGACCCGCGCCCCTGAAGTCGCACCGATTTCGGTGCGTTACCGCGATGGACGACTCTACAATGTCGCGCCGCCGTGCCAAGGCCTTTACACGTTGCAGGCCATGGCCGCGCTGCAACACAAGCCGCTGGCGCAAGTCGGCAACGGCAGCGCGCTGTACTATCACTATCTGGTCGAAGCCATCAAGCAGGGGTTGCTGCGGCGCAATGCGCAGTTGTGCGATCCGCTGAGCAAGCCCTGGGATTTTGCCGCCAGTCTCGAAAGCGTGCAGATTCAAGCCTATGCCGATGCCATCGACGACCAGCGTGCTGCACCCTGGACCGAGCCGGGGCGCCCGGCCGATACCGTCTGGATGGCCGCGACCGATGCACAGGGGCGTACGGCCTGCCTGATCCAGAGCCTGTTTCATGACTTCGGCTCGGGCTGCGTTCTGGGTGACACCGGCGTGCTGTGGCAGAACCGCGCTGCCGGCTTCAACGCGAATCCCGGGCACGTCAATGGCTGGGCTCCCGGCAAGCGTCCGGCGCACACGCTCAATCCGTCCTGCTATCTGGCTGACGATGGCCGACGCTGGTTCTTCGGCACCCAGGGGGGCGATGGTCAACCGCAGACCCAGATGGTCCTGGCGACCCAACTGATCGACTACCAGCAGCCCATTGACCAGGCCCTGCAAACCCCGCGCTTTTTGTTGGGTCGCAGTTTTTTCGACAGCACGGACAATCTCAAGCTGGAAGGCGACATGGCGGTCAACACGATTGAGGGCCTTGGGATGCTGGGGCATGAGGTGGAAATCATCCCGGCCCGCAGCCCCATGACCGGCCACGCCGGGATCATCGCCATCGATGCCGATGGCCTGCGCAGAGCCATGCATGACCCACGGGGCGAGGGCGCGGGCCTGGGTCAGGCGGGCTGAGCCGTGAGCGGGGCATTTGCCGGGTTCATGCCGCTGGCGGATAATGCCGCCGATTGCCCGCCATCCGCAGCCTTGCGTATTGGCCTGAGGCTTTCTGGACAACAGAGGAATGGATGGGCTTGAGCACTGTCACCGCCAAACAGCTTGAAGTGCAACGCATCGTCGATGCGCTGTTCAAGGCTATCGCCCAGCATCGCCTGCCGCCTGGCACTCGATTGGTAGAAGCACACATTGTCGAAACCCTGCATGCCAACCGCAATCATGTGCAGGTGGCGTTGCAGCGGCTGGCGATGCAAAAGGTGGTGACCATCGAAGCCAATCGCGGCGCCATGGTTGCTCAGCCGACGGCAAAGGAAGCGCGGGATATCTCCAGCGCGCGTCGCGCCATCGAGCGGGCGATCGTCGAGGCCATCACCCCGGCAGTGATGCGCAAACACCGGCAGCGCATCGCCCGGCACATGAACAACGAACGCAAAGCCACCAACGACACCGATCGACGTGCCATCGTCCGCGAGCTGAGCGAGTTTCACCTGCTGCTCGGCGAGATCAGTGGCAATGCCGTGCTGAGCGATATCCTCGCCAACCTGATGGTGCGCAGTTCATTGATCGTCGCGCTGTACCAGCGCAATGACGTGCCATCCTGCGCCTCGGATGAACATCAGGAGATCATTACCGCGCTGGAAAATGGCGACAATGAAAGAGCCGTCGCCGTCATGCTCGAACACCTGGATGAACTGGAAGGGCAGTTGGCCCTGGAAGAAAGCGTGCCCGAGGAATTCAACCTCAAGCAGGCGTTGATCGATTAAGCACTCGGCTTCAGCAACGTTCCCGCCGGCCGGCTGAACGTCTGAAGCCCTCCCTTGAAGCCCATGACCGGTGCGCATATTTCAGCGATGACCGCCGCCGGCGAGGGCGCGTCGAACACAATGAAATCGGCGCGGCAGCCTGGCAGCAGACCGTAATCGGACAACCTCAGCATACGCGCCGCCTCGCTGGATACCCACGCCAGGCATTGCCGCAGTTGCGCCGCCGTGCCCATCTGGCTGACGTTGGCGAACAGGTTGGCCTGGCGGATCAACGACGCGTCGCCATAGGGCGTGAACGGGTTGCCGATGTTGTTGGTGGACACCGAACAGGTCACGCCGCAAGCGTGCAGATGCGCCAGTGGCGCCAGTCCTCTGGGTTTGTTGTGAAACGCCTCGCGGCCCATCAGGAACAGATCGGTGCTGGGCAGGCAAGTCACCTGCACGCCCGCTTGCGCCAGGTGCAGGCCAAGCACCGTCAGGGGTTCCCGGGGCAAGGTCGACAGCTTGGTCGCGTGGCCGACGGTGACGCGTCCGCCCCAGCCATGCAGCTGCGTGCAGCGTGCCACCTCCATGACGGTCATGCCTTCGGGATTCAGGTCGAAATCCAGGTGCAGGTCCAGGTCGCAGTCGTAGCGCACCGCCAGTTCGAACAGGCGCTGGATCTGCCCGTTCGGGTCACTGTCCATATAGGGACAGCCGCCGAGTACGCTGGCGCCGCTTTCCAGTGCCTGGCACAGCAGCGCTTCAGTCCCCGGATTGTTCAGCAAACCCTCCTGGGGGAACACGCAGATTTCCAGGCTGATGGCCCAGGCATAATCGGCTTGCAAGCGGCGAATGGCATTGAACCCGGTCAGGCCAATCTGCGGGTCCAGCTCGACATGGGTCCGGATATGCGTCGTGCCTTGGACAATCGCCTTGTCCATTACCCGGGCACCGCGCCGATAGACATCGTCTTCAGTGAATTCGGCTTTTGCTGCCCGGGTTTGCGCCACGGCCTCAGCCAGCGTGCCTTCATGCAGCTGGCAGCGTTGCATGATGCAGGCCTTGTCCAGATGCAAGTGGGTTTCGATCAGGCCCGGCATCATCAATTGGCCCTGCAGGTCAAGGGTTTGCCAATGGCGTGTGTCCTTACTGAAGGCGGCGACGAAGTAGCCGTTCTCGACATGAAGCTCGCTATTGGCGCGCTCGTCAGGCAGCCGGGCATTGATGACTTTCAAGGCGCTCATGCGACCGCTCCTTCACCCAGGTAAGCGGCAGCCAACGCCTGATCGTCGCGCAATTCTGCGGCGCTGGCGGCTTTGACAATGCTCCCGGTTTCCAGCACATAGGCGCGATCCGCCACCTGAAGGGCCAGGTTGGCCATTTGATCCACCAGCAGGATGGTCACGCCTTCGTCGCGCAGTGCGGCCAGTGCGTCGTACAGCTCGCCGATCATGGCCGGTGACAAGCCCAGTGAAGGTTCATCCAGCAACAGGACTTTTGGCTTGGCCATCAGGCCGCGACCCACCGCGACCATTTGTTGTTCGCCACCGGAAAGCAGCCCGGCCGGGTTGTCGATGCGGTCTCGAAGGCGCGGGAAGCGCTTGAGGATCGCCTCGATTTCCGCGTCGGCGTCGAAGGCTTCGCGGCGTGAATACCCACCCAGCAACAGGTTGTCGCGCACACTCAGGTAAGGGAATACCTGGCGGCCTTCGGGTACCAGCGCCAGGCCTTTTGCCGCGACGGTGCTGGCGTTGGCCTGTTCGATGTTTTCGTTGTCCAGCAGGATGCTGCCGCTGCTGGCGCGATGCAGGCCTGCCAGGCACTGCAGGATGCTCGATTTGCCCGCGCCGTTGGCGCCGAGAATCGCCACCAGCTCGCCGGGATTGACCAGCAGGCTGACCTTGTCGACCACCGCTGACGCGCCATAGTCGATGACCAGGTCCTTGACGAACAGGCGCGCATCGCGGCTGCCATTCCAGGCCTGTTCGCGCGGCGTGGCCTGATACTCGGTGCCGCCCAGGTACGCGGCGATCACCTGCTGGTTGCAGCGGATTTCAGCCGGCGGACCGGCGGCGATTGGCTTGCCCGCATCGAGTACCAGCAGGTGCTCGGACACCGACATGACCAGCGCCATGTCGTGCTCGACCAGAATCACCGTGAGGCCAAAATCCGCCAGCTTGCGCAGCAGAACGGCCAGATCATCGGTGTCGCGGCGGCTCAGACCCGCTGCCGGTTCATCCAGCAACAGGACCGCAGGCGCGGTGGCCAGTGCCCGGGCGATTTCCACCAGGCGGCGATCCACATGGGGCAAGTCTTCGGCGGCAATGTTCACCTCGCCGCGGTAGCCCACCAGTGCCAGCAGATCCAGCGCCAGGCTTCGCTGCTCGTCGGTGGCAAGGCTGAACGGCAGGCCCAGGCGACCCTTCTGCATCGCCACCAGCAGATTGTCCAGCACCGACATTTCGCCGAACAGCAGGGTGGTCTGATAGGTGCGGGCGATGCCGGCCCGGGCGCTTTTCCAGGCCGGCAGGCCCGCCAATGGCTGTTGCAATTCGATCTGGCCGCTGTCCGGTGCATAGAACCCGCTGATCATGTTGAGCACGGTGGTTTTACCCGCGCCGTTGGGGCCGATGATGCTGGTGATGCTGCCGGCAGGTGCATGCAGGCTGACATGCTGCGCGGCCTGCACGCCGCCGAAGCGAATGCCTATGTCACTGACCCGCAAGCCTGAAGACGGGCCACGACTGCGCAAATGCGCGGCGATGCGTTGCTGATCAATGCGCGTCGGTGGCAGCAAGCGAGGCGGTTTGATCCAGCGTCGGGCGAGGGCGCCGAGCAGGCCGTTGGGCGCGATCCAGAGCACCAATAGCAGGAGCACGGAAAAGATCAGCAGGCGGTACTCGGCAAAGTCGGACAGCAGTTCCGGCACCAGCACGATCAGCAGTGCGCCAATCAACGGTCCGAACAGCATGCCGCTGCCGCCGACGATCACGGCCAGGACAAACAGGATGGATTGGGAGAACGGGAAGGATTCAGGGTTGATGAACATCAGCAATGGCGCGAGCAAGCCACCCGCCAGCCCGGTCAATGCCGCCGACAAGGCAAACGCCAGGGTTTTGCTGATGACCGGATTGAAGCCCAGTGAGCGGGCGGCAATCTCCGAGGCTTTCACCGCGCGCATGGCCTTGCCCCAACTGCTGTGGCTCAGGCGCTGGTAAAACAGCAGGGCGCCTATCATCAACGCACCGGCCAACAGGGCGAGGACAGTCGCCGGATCAAGGCTGGCGAATTCCGGCAGCGGGATACCCATCAAGCCGTTGGAACCGCCCGTCACGTCCCGCCATTCGATCAGGCTGTGATGCACCACAAAACTGAAGGCGATGGTGATCATCGCCAAGTACGGGCCGCTGACCCGAAGGGCGGGAATCGCCAACAGCGCGCCGACCAGTCCGGCTACCGCACCGGCCGTGGGCAGGGCCAGCCACAACGGCCAGCCCGCCAGGGTCAGCAGTGCCGATACATAGGCACCGATGGCGTAGAAGGCGATATGCCCGAAGGAAATCTGCCCACTGAGGCCGATCAGGATATTGAGGCCCACACCGACCACCGCCGCCAGGGCGCAGAGGGTGAAAACCAGCAGCGAGTAGCTGTCCAGCGTGAACGCCAGCACGCCGCAGACGATCGCGAGCAGGGCAATGAAGACCGGTGCGGCCAAGGAGTTGAAGTTCTTCATACTTTCACCAATGCCTGGCTGCCGAACAGACCGTTGGGACGAATCGCCAGCGCGACAATGACCAGCGCAAACGTGAATATCTGGGTGAAGGCGGAGCCGAAATACAACGTGATCAATGCTTCAGTCAGGCCGAACAGCAGCCCCGCCGTGAACACACCGCCCGCGCTGGTGATGCCACCGAGAATGGCCACCGCAAACGCCTTGAGGCCGAACAACATGCCCATTTCCGCATTGACGCTGAACAGCGGCGCAATCAATAAACCCGCCACGCCGGCGAATAACGTGGAGACAGCAAAGGCGATGGCGACCACACGATTGACGTTGATCCCCATCAGCATCGCTGCGCGGGGATTCTGCACGCAGGCTTCCAGCACCTTGCCCAGCCGGGTGTAGCGCCGCACCAGATACAGCGCCAGGGCAATGGCCGCGCCTGCCAGCGGAATCAGCAATTGCAGTGCGCCCACGTTGCTGCCAAACAGCTCGATGTTCAGATTGACCAGGCTGCTTTCAAATTGGCGCGGCTCCTTGCCGAAGGTAAACAGCGCCAGGTTATCCACCAGGATGCCTCCCGCCACCGTTGCCATCAGCCAGGCCTGTGAGCCGCGACTGTGGAAGGGCCGTACCAGCCAGCGTTCGATCACCAGGCCGTACAGCCCGCAGAGGATCAGCGTCAGCGGCAGGGCCAGCCACAGCGACCAGCCCCAGTTGATGCAGAGGGTGTAGCCCAGCACGGCGCCGACCATCATGGCGCTGCCTTGGGCAAAGTTGACGGTGCGCGAGACGACGTAGGTCAGGTGAAAACCCAACGCCAGCAACGCGTACATGCTGCCGAGGCCGAGGCCGGTGATGATGGCGGCGGTGAACATGGCTTACTCCTCAGGCTTGAGCGGCACGATCTGGTCGTTGACGACGTGGGTGAACAGATAGTCGTCCGGCCCCAGCGCGTCATGTTTGGATGGGGTAAACGGTTGCGTGTAGTGCTTGATCAAACCGTCGTATTCGTTGATGGCGTAGAACCCGTCGCGTACGGCCTTGCCCTCGGTACTGCCGGCTTTTTCGATGGCCTGGGCGGTGAGATGCAGCGCGTCGTAGGCATTGGCAATGCCCACTGCCGGCGTGACGTCAGCCAGCGTCTTGATCTGCGGGTATGCCGTTTTCAACGCAGCCAACAGGGCATCGCCCTTGGCGCCATTGTTCTCGGTGAACACGTAGGTCTGGATGAAATGCACGCGAGAGGCGTTCGGCCCCGCCAATTCGCCAAAGCGTCCACCGGCCGGCCCCCAGTGAGAAACGACCGGCACGTCCCAGCCCATGCGGTCCAGGGACTTGACCACCTGTGCCGAGGGACTGACGTTACCGACCAGCAGCAGGGTGTCTGCACCGGCGTTTTTCAATCGGGTCAGTTGCGGCACTACGTCGAGATCGCTGTCCTGGATACGCTCGACACCAGCGTTGGGCATGCCGCGTTTTTCCAGGGCGCGCTTGAAGCCAGCCTCGTTGGACTCGCCCCATGGATTGTTGATGAGGATCATCCCCGGCCTCTTCATGCCGTTGTCGACGCCGTACTTCACCAGTGCCTCATCCACCAGTTCATCGACGGCGGAAACCCGGAACACATAGTTATCGGCTGCGCCGTTCTCGGTGATTTTCGTACCGGCGGCCCAGATGCCCATGAACGGTACTTTCATCTGGTTGACCAGCGGCACGATGGCCAGGGAAACCGGTGTATCAAGACCGCCAAACAGCACCGCGACCTTTTCCCGCTGGACCAGTTCGCGAGCGGCGAGGATGCCCTTGGACGGGTTGCTTTCGTCGTCACGCCGCACCAGCTCCAGCGGACGCCCGAGCACGCCGCCGCTGGCGTTGACCTCGTTGATGGCCATGGTCAAGCCCCGAGTCAGGGCTTCACCGGATTTGGCCGACTGGCCCGAAAGCGCGGCTACCAGACCGACTTTGATCGGCGGCTCGGACGCTTGCGCGCCACCGAAAACAGCCATGTTGAGCGTGACTGCCGCAGCCACGGGAAACAGCAGACGTTGCAGGTTTGGAAGCCGGGTGGCCATAGTTGATTCTCCTGATTGCTAGCAGTTGCATAATTATTGCTAGCAAGTAGGATGCCAGTCGCAGCAGCCCTTGAAATAGGGTGGTTTTGCAGGGGCTGGCAGAGTTTTTCGCGCCAAAAGAAGGCGGCTTGCACCATGCAAAGGCGTCCGAATCAACCGGGTATTCCTAGAGTCAGGAGTTTTAGCGATGTCTGAAATGAATAAAGATGTACAGATTGTTAGCAATTTTCTCGAGGCTTCCATGGCCCCGGATCCCGTCCGGGCGGCGACGTTCATGAGTGCCGATGTAAAGATCACCTTTACCGGCGGCCGGGCCATGCCCGATCCACTGGCGATCACGGCGTTCAATGGCTCACGCTACGCCTGGGTCAAGAAAGCCATGGGAAACTTCGACTGGATGGACCGGGGCGACCATACCGTGGTGTATTCCAATGGCACACTGTTCGGCGAATGGCCGGATGGCCGCCGCTTTTCGGGCAATCGTTATCTGGACCGCTTCGAAGTGCGCGATGGCAAGATCACCCATATGGACGTCTGGAACGACAGTGCTGAGTGGTTGCTGGCACCGGAGATTGCCAAGGAATGAAAGGGCACTTTGTTGTTGCGCACAGTTGAGCCAGGGTTCAGCGCGAACGAA